>NZ_JBFXGG010000035.1:0-34378 GCF_050178255.1 Desulfococcus sp.
GGGAGGATACGGCCACCATCATGAACGTCGAAAGTTGAATTTTTAAGATGAAGGAACAGATCGATTTACATCAACCGGCCTTGACTATCGCGCACCAGGACATTATCACGCTGCGTGAGGATTACACTGTTCAGCAAGCATTGGACTACATCAGATTGCATGGCTTCGGAGAAAAAATCGTTTATTTCTACGTGGTGGACAACGCCGGACAATTGATGGGTGTGATTCTGACCCGACGGCTGCTCACTACGCCCCTGGACCAGCGCATTTCAGAGCTGATGATCCGAAAACTGATAACCATTCCCCAGCATGCGACAATATCGCAGGCTTATGACCTGCTGGCCCACCATAAGCTTTTGGCGCTTCCGGTGGTGGATCAACAACAGCGCATCCTGGGCATCGTCGATATCAGCAAATTCATGGACGACAACTATATCAGGGACATCACCGAGAGAAAAAAAGAAAAACTTGAAATTGAAAGACTGAATACAAGGCTCAGAAGCATTCTGGATCACATGCGTGAACTGGTGCTTTCTTTCTCATATATTGAAGAAGTCGATAAAAACAGCATAACTGATTTTTCATTTTTTGACGATCATCTTGTGGAGGTCAATTCCTCAGCCTTTTCTTTTTATGAAGTGCCGGCATCTTATATTCTGAACAAAAAAGTAAGTATTTTCGATTTCGTTCACGACCTTGATAAGAATAACGTCCTTGCCCATTACACCGATTTGTTTGAGAAGGGATTTTCTGAGATCAGTTATCGGATTGTTGCCCCGAAAGGCAAGATAAAATGGGTTTTGGATTACGGTCGCGTCGAATACATGAAGACAGGAGCGGTAAGAAGAATCAATCATATTATTGAAGACATCACCGAAAAAAAGAAGGCACTCGACAAACTCCAGGCGAGTGAGGAAAAATATCGACGCATCTTCGAACGCTCTAAGGATATGATATATATCCTTAAAACAGATGGGCAAATCCTCGATATCAATCCAGCCGGCATCGAACTTCTCGGACTCAGCAGCAAACAGGAAACAACACAAAGAAACATAAAGGATTTTTATGTGGATCCTGCGACAATGGCATCACTGGTCAAAGAGATTCTGGAAAAAGGAGAGGCCGCACGGACCAGAATGTTGCTTCAGAATGTCAAAGGCGAAAAATTCGAAATAGGTTTGAATGTCATTGCGCAAAGAGATGACACCGGAAAAGTTGTCTCTTATCAGGGAATCGCTCACAACATCACGGAGGCAATCAGACAAAAGGAGCTCGAGGCAATCAGCCAGCTTGCAGGCTGTTTTGCGGATGATCTGGCATCACCGCTGAACGTGATCATGATGGGCGTTGAAATGATTAAAGCTTTTTTGTCGGATATTGAAGCACTGACAGAGAAAGGATCCAATGGGGATGCAACAACAGGATGGGAAAAAATCTTGGATGAAATCACATCCCATGCTTCAGAGATGAATTATTTTCTCAATGAGGTCATGATTGCCGTTGAGGATGTAACGCAACGATTGACGGAGATCAGAGAACAGTACTGGAATTTGAAAAAAGTCCCGGACGGTTCCGGCGGTATGATTTACCAGAGAGCGACCAAGGAGAACTGATGATCAGGACCAGTCGATCCTCACGAACCGCGAATCCGATTGATTCTTGGATACACCCCAAGCATTTGATCTTATGACGTCAGCCGCAGCGGTCTTCTCGTCTCAACAGGCTTACGCCGAGGCGAAGACCTATTTTGTCGACAGGCTGACGGAACTCGCAACGACTCGGAGATCGGCCGAATCAACGCCTCTTGAAAACTTTTTTGAAATCATTCAAAGTGAACCCGTTGACAAACCGCTGGGGATCTTTGTATAAACCATAAAAGAGATAATTCGCATTTGTCGTTTCTGTCGGCAACGGCTCAAATTATGACCTTTTCAGACGAAAGGAAAAATCTCATGTCTAACTTGCGTGTCCTGATCATCGGCGGCGTCGCGTGCGGCCCGAAAACCGCTTCGAGGTTGAAACGGCTCTGTCCCGATGCGGATATCACGATGATCGAACGGGACCGGTTGATATCCTACGGTGCCTGCGGACTTCCCTATTACGTTGAGGGCGAATTTCTGAACATCAACGCCCTCACTCACACTCAGGTGGGCTTGCCGCGCACCGCCGAATTTTTTGAAAAGACCAAAGGATTCAAAGTCCTTGCCCGAACCGAGGCCATCCGGATCAACCGGAGCCGGAAGACCGTAACCGTCAAAGCCCTCGACACCGGGGTCGAATCGGACCTGCCTTATGACAAACTGGTGATCGCCGCCGGCGGTTCGGCCTTTCGTCCTCCCATCCCGGGCATCGATCTCAAAAACGTGTGGTTCATGACCCACCCCGAACACGCCCGGACCCTCGTAGAGGAAATCGCAGCCCAGGGGCTTAAAAACGCCGTAATGGTGGGCGCTGGTTTTATCGGCATGGAAATGGCCGAAGCCTTGATGTACAAGGATATGAACGTTACCATGGTCGAGATGTTCGACCATGTGCTGCCCGGCGTGATGGATCAGGATCTGGCCGCCTACGTCCAGCTTCATCTGGAGGACAATGATGTGGACCTGGCTCTGGGCGAACGGGTGGTGGGACTCGAAGGCGACGGGGACGGCAAAGTGACGGCCGTCAAAACCGATCAACGTTCTATTTCAGCCGACTGCGTCGTAGTGGCCGTGGGTACCCGCCCCAATGACGAATTGGCCCGAGAAGCCGGGCTATTTTGTGATCGGGGCATTCTCATCAACAACAATTGCCAGACCAGCGACCCGGATATCTACGCCGGCGGCGACTGCGTACTCAATCGTTTCATCAACAAAACCGTGGCCCCACCCATGTATGTTCCTTTGGGGTCGACGGCCAACAAGCACGGACGGACCATCGCCAATCACATCGCCGGACAGCAGACGCCTTTTCCCGGCATCAACGGCACCGGCGTCGTCAAGGTCTTTGACTATACCGTCGGTCGAACCGGCCTGACCGAAGCCATGGCCAAAAAGCTGGGCATTGCTTACGAATCCATCGTCTGGGGCGGACCCGATCGGCCGCATTACATGAAGAACGCCCGCTATTTCCTGATCAAAATGCTGGCCTCGAAGCGGGACCGCAAGGTACTGGGAGTTCAGGTCGCCGGGGCCGGGGACGGCGCCAAACGCCTGGACGTGGCCGCCGGCACCCTCTATTACGGCGGGACCGTAGAGGATCTGGCCGATATTGATCTGGCGTATGCCCCACCCTTCGGTCCACCCATCGATCCCATCGCCGTATGCGCCCACGTGCTCAGCAACAAGATGGACGGCATCGCCCGATCCATCAGTGTTTACGACGCCAAGGAACGGATGGACCAAGGGGATGTTCTGCTTCTGGATGTCCGGGAGCCCGATGAGAACAAGATGCTCAAGATGGCTTATGACAAGGTCGTCCACATCCCCCTGGGTTCACTGCGCGAACGCCTGAATGAGCTGCCCAGGGACAAGGACATCATCACGTTCTGCAAGATCAGCCTCAGGGGGTATGAGGCCCAGCGTATCCTTCAGGCCGCGGGATTCGATCGGGTATGGTTCATGGAAGGCGGCCACGAGGCATGGCCCTTCGAACTGGACTATCTGGGAATGTAACTTCTGCAGCGGCATCCGTCAAACCGAATCCGCCGCAGGGCCATTCCAAAGAAAGGCATCTTGCGGAGGCCGTCAACAGGCCGCCCGCAAGATGCCCGAAAAATATTTTCACGACCGGCCATCCGCTTCCTTCATTCTCTCGATATTCGCTCTAAGTTGAGCAATTTCGATGCCCAGACTGACACACTGCTTTCCCTCCATGCATTTTTCCGCATCGTTGTCCTCGAGAAATGTCTTGAGCTCATGGCCGCCTTTTTTGAGATCCACGACCCAGGCTTTTTGTTCGGCATCGTAATCGACCTCGACGTCAATCCCGCACTCACCGATATCCGGATATATTTTTCGAATTTTGTCACATAGTTCGGCTTTGCTGATCATGGTGGTCGTCCTTTCTGTTGAGATTGGAATCCATTGAACCTTTCCAGACCCAAAACCTGAATGCGCCCTCTATCGGCATGTCTGGGTCCTCATAACGTTACCTTTTACTATAATACGCAAGTTATCTCATGACAAGGACCCGTCCATCTGGAATCGCAACGGCTCCTGGGTATGAACGGTGAGTTGGGGAAAAGGAATATTCCATTCATTTTCGTTGCAGGTTTCGATGGCCATCCGATTGATAAGTCGGTTCAGTTTGTTGTAGTAACACGCCATCTTTCCGGAAAAATCGGCAATGATCGCCAAATCCAGCGATGACGGACCTGCCGCCGCCACCTCGACCTTGAGCTGAACCAGGTCCCCGTAGTAGCCGGTCTCCTCCAATTTTGCCCTGAGGGATGCCTCGAGCTTCTCGGGGACGGCCTGGGTGATCGACGCCTGGAGATTGTAATCGAGGCCGAAGACAATTTTGATTCTGAACCCCTTCGAAATGTTTTTGGGACCGAGTCCCAAAAAATCCTGGGTCGGGTAGGTAATGCGGCTGCCGCCCCTTGACACCAGTTGAACCATCTCCGGCGTCTGACTGACGATTTCTCCCCAGTTCCCGTCCGACAGCAGGACCCACTCGTGGATTCGGCAGGGGAACCAGGGTTCCTCGGCATCATAGGTCCGGGAATTGAGGTCGAGGATGTCTCGAAGCGGAACCCGGAGGAGCCTCGGCCGGAGATCCGGATTATCGAGTGTTGCATAGACGTTCAAAGATGCCACCCGCCACGGTATGCCGTTGAAGATGATTCGCTCGTTTTCCCGGACCGTGCCCAGATTGAGCATCAGTTGAACCTGTCGCCAGAACATGGGGAGCCCCGCCTTCGCCGTCCAGGCGACACCGATGATGAAGATGATGGCAAAGCTGAGCAGAAGCCAGTCTCCGACCGTATAGAGAACGAATAGGAGCGCGCCGGTGGCCCCGATTCCCGTCAGGATATGATAAAACACATCCATCATTCGGATGATGAAGGTGCGCTCGCCGCGCTTATGAATGGGACTGAATCGGTATACCAGCCGGTGAACATAGCGCATGAGAAAAAAAGTGGCGAAAAAGGCGACCACGGCCATGATGAAATTTTTTCCGCGACTCCTGAAAAAGGACTTCACAACCTCCTGGGAGGAATCGAAGATAGATTGTCGCTGCCTCAGGAGTTCCTGGAGCTGGTACTGATCCACCTTGAGCCTGTCGGCGACCTGCCGTTCCCGGCGCAGCCATTCCTCTCGCAGCCCCTCCAGTGCCTTTTTGAGGCGGATATCGTCATCCGCGGTATTCTGAATCAGCGTATCGATGTTCCGAAGCGCAACTTTAATGGTCGCCAACTGGTTTTGCTGAAGTTGAATCTCGCTCCTCAGTTTCTCCTGCTGCCGTGGACGATCGGTAAGCTGTTTCAATTCACTGAGCAGCGGCGTCAGAAGCGTTGAAAGCTCCTCTTTCCAATCGATCTTTTCCTGCGATTTCACAAGAAAATTCTCGATATCAACGCCGGTGGCAATGCTCTCGAAATCAGACTCCACCTCCGAGAGTTTAGCCCTGAGCTGGTCCAGCGCCGTGCTGGTAGCCGTCTTCTCCCCCTCGCTTCCGGCGACGTTCCGCGCCTGCTTCGTGTCCTTGATCTGTGTGTTGATCTCCATTCGGGTCTGGATAAGGCTCTTGAGGGTCTCGATGGTATCGCCGTCCCTTGCCGACAGCGCAGCGGGTTCCGTTGCCCTTTCACCGACGTTCCGCCGCTCCTGCTCCTGTCCCCGAACCGGACCCGAAAAAAACACTGAAAGCACCATGACGCCCGCGACCGTCAATATCCTCGCATATGGCTGTTGCATCACAATGGGTTTCCTTGGCCGAATCATCCGTGAATCCTTTAAAAATCCTTGATGGTTAACCTGATTGTTGCGATGATGGTCATTACTGTCGAAAAGTATACGAGAGTCCGCCGCCCGTCAATTCATTTCACGCCGGTCTGACGACCCGACCGGGAAAGGATTCCGATGTATCGAAAAGAACTTGATATTGCACTTTCAGCCGTGAGCCGTGCAGCAAAACTGTGCCGAGACGTCCAACAGACTTTGGTCGATGCGGAGAGCGTCCAGAAAAAGGATCGTTCACCGGTCACCATCGCCGATTTCGGAAGTCAGGCGATCATCAGCATGGCCTTGTCCGCTGCTTTTCCCGAAGATCCCCTGGTGGGGGAAGAGGATGCCGTGCTGTTGCGGAAAAACGACGTTCTCCGCGGAAAGGTCCATAACCTCGTCTCGAACGCGATCGGCGCCGTGGACGAGGATGCCCTGATCGAGGCCATCGACCGGGGCGCCCGTGATACGAATTTCTCCGGGCGGTTCTGGACCGTGGATCCCATCGACGGCACCAAGGGGTTTTTAAGAGGAGACCAGTATGCCGTGGCCCTGGCGTTGATAGAGGCGGGCCGGGTGGTATTGGGCGTCCTGGGATGCCCCAATTTCAATCCTGAAAAATGGGGAGCCAACGGGGCCATCTTCTATGCCGTTGCAGGCGGCGGCGCCTTTGCCGCCCCCATCGAACCGGGGACCCCCGTCGGCAGGAACGATTTGAACGCCAAACCCATCCGGGTGGATGGAACGAACCGGCCCGAAGCTGCCCGATTCTGTGAGTCGGTGGAAAGCGCCCACAGCGATCACGAGGTCCACCGGCGAATCTGCGACCGCCTGGGGATTCTCGCATCCCCCTGCCGCATCGACAGCCAGGCCAAATATGCAGCGATAGCCTCAGGCGAAGCATCCATATATCTTCGCCTGCCCCGGAGCTCGGCATATCGGGAAAAAATCTGGGACCATGCCGCCGGCGCCGCCGTCGTAACGGAGGCCGGCGGCCGGGTGACCGATTTCAGCGGCAGCCCCCTCGGTTTTACGGAAGGTCGAACCCTCAAAAGTCACCGGGGTATCCTGGCCACCAACGGCCGGCTTCACGACGGGGTGCTGTCGGCGATTCAGTCCACCGTAGCCATCTGACCGCCGCGAGCCGACGATCGGCTGTTCACTACCATTTCCACATGACCGGATCGTCCCCCAGATGATCGGTGACGGTCCGGCCGATACGGTCGATCTCGCTCAACACCTCCGAAGGCAGGCTCACGGTGCCGGCCCTGGCGTTCTGAACGACCTGATCGGCATTGCGCGCGCCGGCGATGGCGCAGGTCCCCTCACGGGAGACCACCCACGCCAGGGCCAGCTGCCCCAGGGTCAGCCCGTTCTCCTCCGCGATGGGCCGAAGCGCCTTCAGCGCATCCTGAATCCGGGTGTAATGCTCCGGCTGGAAAAGGACGTTCCTGGCGCGGTGATCGCCCTTCTCGAATTGGGGCGTCGGTCCAAACTTTCCGGTCAGGATGCCCTGGGCCATTGGGGAATACGCCATGACGACAATACCCTTCTCCCGGCAGTACGCCATGGCGGTCTTTTCCATGTGCCGCCAGAACAGGGAATAGGGCGGCTGATAGCTGTCGATGGTCCCGAAGGCTTCCGCAGCTTCGATCTCGGCCTGTGAAAAATTGGAGACGCCCACCGCCCGGATCTTCCCCTGCAGTTTCAGCGCGTTCAGCGCCCGCATCGTCTCTTCGATGGGGACGTCCCTGCTGCCGAAGGACCCGGCAGGCCAGTGAATCTGATAGAGGTCGATGTAATCGGTCTGAAGGTTTCGAAGGGACTGGTGACAAGCTTTGAAGACCTTTTCATAGGCCAGGGAGTGCGCAAAAACCTTGGTGGCGATCACCACCGCCTTTCGAACATGACGGAGGGCCTTTCCCAGTACTCTTTCCGAATGCCCGTCCCCATAGACGGCGGCGGTGTCGAAGGTGGTGATGCCCGCATCAACAGCCGCGGCCATGGCCCTTTCGGTCTGATCATCATCGATGCCGGCCCACATGGCCTTGCCGGCCTGCCAGGTTCCCATAATGACGGCACTGAGATGAATGCCGGTTTTTCTCAGAGGTATGGTTTTCATAATCGATCCTTTTGCGGTTTCGGCCGCGAAACGCAGCCGGGATTCCCGGAAAATGTTGATGTAGACGGGAGCGGTCCGATATCCGACCGTTCCAAAGTTGAGGGGCGGCCGCAGCCGCCCCTTCCGCTATCCGTAACCTTGTCGTATCTATTTATCGTGCCCGCGCCTCTCCATAATCGCTGCATGGGCCGCGGCCAGCCGGGCCACCGGCACACGGAACGGCGAACAGGAGACATAGGTCAACCCCAGTTTGTGGCAAAGGGCGATGGACGCCGGGTCGCCGCCGTGCTCACCGCAGATGCCGCACTCCAGATCGGGCCGAACACTGCGTCCCTTCTCGATGCCGATTTTCATGAGCTGTCCAACGCCGTCTTCGTCGATGGTGGCGAATGGGTTGTCCGGCAGAATGCCCTCCTCGATGTAGTCGATGAGGAAACCGGCCTCGGCATCATCCCTGGAAATCCCGTAAGTGGTCTGGGTCAGGTCGTTGGTGCCGTAGGAAAAAAACTCGGCATGCTCGGCAATCTGGTCGGCAGTCAAGGCCGCCCGCGGCAATTCGATCATGGTGCCGAACTTATAATCGATGGACTGACCCTTTTGGGTCATTACCTGCCGGGCCTCAGCCTCCAGGCGCCGGCGCTGCACCTTGAGTTCGTTGACGTGGGCGGTGAGCGGAATCATGACCTCCGGATGGACCTCCACGCCCTCCTTGGCGACGATGCACGCCGCCTCGAAGATAGCCCGTACCTGCATGGTCGTAATCTCGGGAACCAGAATCCCGAGACGAACCCCCCGCATACCCAGCATGGGGTTGGCCTCGTGCAGACTTTCGGCCCGTTTGAGAAGCTGTTCCTTCTCTTTGAATTGCTGAAGCAGCTCGTCTATTTTCTCCAGATTGTCGGCATGCTGGAGTCGAATTTTGATGTCGCTCAAAGCCCGTCTCAGGTCGACGTGATTGGGCAGAAATTCATGCAACGGCGGGTCGAGAAGTCGAATGATCACGGGCAGGCCGTCCATGGCACGAAAAAGCCCTGCGAAATCCTCCCTCTGGAACGGAAGGACGGCTTCGAGGGCCTCCCGCCGTTCAATGGGAAGATCGGTCATGATCATCTTGAGAACATAGGGAAGACGTTCGGCTTCGAAAAACATGTGTTCGGATCGGCAGAGTCCGATACCCTCGGCACCGTACTCCCTGGCGCGCAGGGCGTCCTTGGGATAGTCGGCGTTGGTCCATACGCCCAGAGTCCTGAATTCATCGGCCCACGACAGCAGCTTTATGAGCCATGGGTCCCGTATATCCGGCACGGTCGTGCTCAGTTTGCCCAGGAAGAGTTCCCCCACGGTGCCGTCGATGGAGATCCAGTCCCCTTCGTGTACAATCTCGTCCTTGATGCGCATCTGCCGACGGTTCATGTCGATCTGAAGTTCCGACACCCCCACCACCGCGGGCTTTCCGAACTGCCGGGCCACCAAGGCTGCATGACTGGTGCGACCGCCGCGGCTGGTGAGAATACCCCTGGCCGCCAGCATGCCGTGAACGTCGTCCGGTTTTGTCTCCGGCCGGACCATGACCACATCCTTACCCTCCTTGCTCCACTTCTCGGCCAGATCCGCGTCCAGAGCCACCACACCGCAGGCGGCACCGGGGCTGACGTTGAGCCCGCTTCCCAGGAACGTTCCGGAGGCTCTCGCCGCAGCAACGGCCTTCCGATCGAACTGTGGATGCAGAAAAAAGTCCACCTGCTCCGGGGTGACGCGCAAAACCGCATCCTCCCGGGAAATGAGATTCTCCTCGGCCATATCCACGGCAATCCTTACCGCTGCCTGGGCGGTCCGTTTTCCGTCCCGGGTCTGGAGCATCCAGAGCTTTCCCTTTTCGATGGTGAACTCCACATCCTGCATTTCCCGATAATGCTGCTCGAGCTTCCGGGCCACATCCTCGAATTCGGCATAGGCTACAGGCATTTCCCTTTCGAGTTCGGAAAGGTCTTTGGTCAACCGAATGCCGGCCACCACGTCCTCCCCCTGAGCGTTGGTGAGGTAGTCCCCCTCGATCTGACGTTCTCCGGTCGATCCGTTCCGGGTCATAGCGACACCCGTGGCCGAATCATCACCCATGTTGCCGAACACCATGGTCACGATGCTGACGGCAGTGCCCAAATCGTGGGATATGCCGGCGGCGTTCCGGTAATCCACGGCCCGCTTCCCGTTCCAACTCTTGAAAACAGCCTCGGTTGCGAGCCGCAGCTGTTCAAACGGATCGCGAGGGAACCCATAGCCTTTCTGGCGTCGGCAGATAGCCTGGAACTCACGGGTCACCGTTTTCCATGCCTCGGCGCTCAATTCAGCGTCGGTTTCCACGCCTTCCTTCATGCGGGCGTCGGTGATCACCTCCTCAAAGAGGTCGTCCGGCACGCCCATGACCACATTTCCGAACATTTGTACCAGACGCCGGTAGGCATCGTAGACAAACCGCTCATCGCCCGTCAGTTCGACCATGCCTTTGGCCGTCTCATCGTTGAGGCCGATATTGAGGACGGTATCCATCATCCCCGGCATGGAAAATTTGGCGCCGCTGCGACAGGAAACCAGGAGCGGATTCGCAGCATCCCCGAAGACCTTGCCCGTATTCCGCTCAATGGCCTTCAATGCCTCGAGTTCCTGCTCCCAGAGCCCTTCCGGAAATTTTCCTCCCGACGCGAGATAGGCGTTGCAAGCCTCGGTCGTCACCGTAAAACCGGGCGGCACGGGAACGCCGATACGGGCCATTTCGGCCAGGTTGGCGCCTTTACCGCCCAGAAGGCTTCGAACACCGTCCCAGGTTCCGCCGGCGTACTTTTCCGCAGCCTCGACCTCATCGAACAGGTATACCCATTTTTTTGTCACCGAATATCCTCCCTATCTTTAAAAATGTTTTTTGGTGTCAAACCGTATCAGGCAGACGGCGTTCGGTCCTTCACCCAACGCTCCACAGCCGCGAAGACCCGCTTGAGTCCCCGCCAGATCCTGGGCAGAAGCCAGATCACCATGCCGATGAAGAGAATGAACAGACCGATAAAAAGCAACGGATGGTTCAGAGCCGTCCATATGCCGGCCACGACGATAACGTCTTCGGAAATGGAAGCGGTCCAGTTGCTGAACGGTTCCGGGGACATGTTGATCAGGGCCCTGGAACCCGTCTTGGTCGCATGGACACCGGCGGCGATGCCGCCGCCCAGGATAGCCGCCGTCAGCGCCAACGCGGGGGACACCTCCCCCACCGCCCCCGCAGCCAGCACCGCGCCTGCGGGAATGCGGATGAAGGTGTGCAGCAAATCCCATCCCGTATCCACCCCCGGCACCTTGTCGGCGATAAACTCCGTCACAAACATCAGCCCGGCACTGGTCATCACCAGCGGATTCATCAGAATATGAAGGTGCTCCGGAAGGACGATGTTCTGAGTCGCACCCAGGGCGCCCAGCACCAGAATTGTCGCATAAAGATTGATCCCGCTGGCCCAGGCGGCACCCATCGACAGAGCGATGGCACGAATGATTTCATTATAGGTATCCATGGGTCTCTTCCTTTGTCAACAGCCATGATCCACACCGACGGGAACGATCCCCTTCAGCCGCTACCCGCCCGCCGTCACGAACGCCGAAGACTGAATTACAGGTACTGATGAAGATACGCATAGTCGGGGGTAAGGCGTCCCCGATAAAGAATAACGGCTCGCTTCAGCTCGGGCGGCAGGTCCAGTTCCGCATAGGGGACGCTGTAATCCGCCCTGGCCATGAATTCGACAATTCCTCGAAGAACGCTGCTGAAATAGACGGAGGATTCCCGGGGTATCTCCGTCGGCAGAATATCCACCGCCATGATAACGGGTCCGTGACCGATGACGCCCCTGGCAACGGTATTGTTTTCAGGAAGATAAACATAGACGGGATCTCCGGGGTCCGTTGCGTCCACCGTGCACTGAATCGATCCTCCCGGATCGCAACTGATGTCTCCGATCACCCGTAGCTTAGGCTGTCTGCCATCGGCCCAGAGACGCTTCACGGCCTCGAGGGTGACAAGGCGGGGATACCGTTCATCCCAGTAAACGCAGTTGATCAGAAGGTTCAGGTGGTCGAGGTACGCTTCAAAAATATTCTCGTATGCATCCTTCCCGCGCCGGTAATAATCCTGAAGATCGAAGGCCGCGCCCCCGATCCTGGGTCTGACGCAATGATGCTCCTTGAACACGGCCTTGTAGATGCGGTTCCTGGGAGATTCGAAACCTGCGGCCGTTTCAGCGACCGCCTCGGGAAGGATTTCGACGACAGGCAGGAGGTCCAGGATCTCCTGTGCCCCCGCGGAGACATTGCCGTAGCCGGTGATCCCCACAATGACGGGATGAATCGCGGCAGGGAGGCCGCCGTCGCGAATTGCCGAACCAACCGCCGTGACATGGGCTTTGATCTCATTCAGGTCCCGGTAGTCTTTCGCCTGTTTAAGCTCGGCAAACGGCGTTTCGACGCCCTCCGCCGCCAGACGCTTCCCGAAGGCCCAAAGGGAGTTCACCATCCCGGCGAGACCGGCATGACGGCCGAAAAAAATCAGTCGACGGTTCTCGTCGTCCACGATCCGCTCGTAATCGATGAGGGTCACACCCTTTTCCATCATGGTTTTCAGCATGGGCATGTTGTAAGACTGACCTTTGATGACATGGGCAAAAAAAACATAGACCCGCCCCTCCAGAAAGGCCTCCTTCGGCACCTCCTTGATCCCGAAAATCAGATCACGGTCTTCGAGATGGTCCCGAACCGGTATGCCCGCCGCGCGGAACTCTTCATCCCCGAAAGCACGCACGGGACTTGACTGTACCACAACATCCAGACCTTTTGCTTTAAGGGCCTTCAGGTCTTCCGGTACAAAGGGAACCCTTCGCTCCCAGACGCTTTTGTCTTCCCTCCGTATACCAATTTTCATCTGTTTCACCTGACAAACCTCGCATTGTATTTCCGGAAAGGACGACGCCTTTCCCGATTATTTTACGAAAAACCGCTGTTTTTATTATTAATCGAATATTATTCCATACATAAGTGGATCAACTCTGTCAAGAAAGGATCGGCCGTTTTAGAGAATTATCATTCTCATTATTGTCTTGAGCGCAAAATCGTGGTAGCGCTAAACCGCATAAAGGAATCTTCATGAACGACATCAAATTGATCTCATGGAACCTCAACGGCCTCAGGGCCGTGTGGAACAAGGGCTTTCTGGAAACCTTCCGACGGCTGGATGCCGATCTGTTTGCCGTTCAGGAGACCAAGATCCAGCCGGACCAGCTGACGGAGGAGATGCGACATGTAGACGGATACGATGCCTACTGGTCCTGTTCAACGGTAAAGAAGGGTTACAGCGGCGTCGGGGTTTACTCGCGCATTCCGCCGCTCCGGGTGGAAACCGGCATCGGAAACCCCCGTTATGACGACGAAGGAAGAATCATCACATTGGACTTCGGGGACTTCCTCTTTTTCAACGTTTATTTTCCCAACGGCCAGATGAGCGATGAAAGGCTCCGCTACAAACTCGATTTCTATCGGGATTTTTTTGCGTATCTTTCGCCCCTGAAAAAAGCGGGGAAACACATCATCATCGCCGGAGATTACAATACGGCACACAATGAGATCGACTTGAAAAACCCTAAGGCCAACGAGAAGAACTCGGGGTTTCTCCGAGTGGAGCGCGACTGGATCGACACCGTCATCCGGGAGGGATATGTCGACACCTTCAGACATTTCTATCCGGAAACGGTCAAATATTCGTGGTGGTCCTACCGGTTCAAGGCCCGGGAACGAAACGCCGGCTGGCGGATCGACTATATTTTCACCACCGAAAACATGATCGCCGAAGGCAGAATCCGGGATCCCATCATCGAGGACACCGTTTTCGGCTCGGATCACTGTCCCATCGGCCTGACAATCCTCAGATGAAACCGGAAATCCGGAAATTTGTCGGCCGAAAATTCCAAAACGCGACGGTCTGGATCGGCCTGAACCTTGTCACTCTGCGCATCTTCGGCTATATATTTCAAACAAGACGGCGCTTTCCACGCAACCCGCCGCATCCAACACCAACGATCAGACCTTGACCCGATGAAAATCACATGGCGTTTTAAAGACCTCATCGATCTCGAATATTTTCTCCACGCAGACGAACTCGACGGGGACGAATCAACACGAAAAACCGCAGCGCTCCGGGACCGGGAGATCTACACCCGCCATATCCTCCCGCGGATTGCCCCGGGGGAGCCCGTTCCCCGGCACCGGCTGATCCGGGAATGGCTTGAACGGCGACGCGACGCCCTGAAATCCGACACCCCCGAAGTTCTTCTTCCCGGCGAGGCCTTCACCGAGATATTTCGCCTGACCGTGCTCGCCACGATCGTTTTCGGCATCATGAGCGGCGGCGGTCTGGCCTTTTCCCTCCTGAGATATGCCGGAACGCGTCCGGTGAACGTCTCCGTGTACCTGAGCCTGCTGGTGGGCACGCAGACGCTTCTCGTTCTGCTTCTGGCCGCAGGCGCCGTTATACGCCGCCTGCGCCGACGCCCCCCCTTCCCCCTCCTCTACGCTGCCTTCAGCGCGATTCTCGTTGCGCTCATGCGCCGATTCGGCCGTCTGGCAATGCGTCGCGTGTCAGGACGTCACCGAAACAGCCTGGAGGCGATATTCGGACTGATCCGCGGGAAGCGCCGTATTTACGGCACCCTCTTCTACTGGCCCTTTTTCACCCTCGCCCAGATGTTCGGCGTCAGCTTCAATGTGGGCGTCCTGGGCGCAACCCTTCTGCGGGTCCTGGGAACCGACATCGCCTTTGGCTGGCAGTCATCCATCCTCTTCAGTGCGGATATCGTTCACAAGGCGACAAAACTCATCGCAATGCCCTGGTCGTGGTTTATCCCGCCCGGAACGGCACACCCCTCGCTGACCCAGATCGAAGGATCCCACATGGTTCTCAAGGACGGCATCTATCACCTCGCCACCCAGGACCTGGTATCCTGGTGGCCCTTTCTCTGTCTGTCCGTCGTCTTCTACGGCCTGATCCCGAGACTCCTGTTTCTGGCGGCCGGAATGCTGTTCAAGTCCAGGGCGCTGGCCAGGATCACGTTTTCCCACAGCCGCGCCGACCAACTCGTCCAGCGGATGGAAACCCCTCTTGTCGGCACCGAAGGAGAACCCGGGCCGGAACCCCCGCCGCCGTCCCCCGAAGAAAAAACCTTGCCGGCACGCCCCCACGGCATGCCTGCCGAAGGACGGCTTCTGGCGATCATTCCGGACGACGTCTATGATGACTGTCCCCGGGAGACCCTCGATGCGTTGACGCTCAAGGTCTTCGGGTTCGGCATCGGAGACACCTTACGCCTGGAGGGAGACAGCGCCGCTGATCCGGACTTTCTGGCTCGACTCTCCGAATCCGTCCGCACAAATGGAAACGCTGATTTTTTTATCCTCAAAGAAGCGTGGCAGCCGCCCATTCGTGAGGATCTCGCCTTTATCCGGAATCTGCGACAGGCCGTCGGCGAACGTGCTCGAATTCAAGTGGGGCTCATCGGAAAACCTGCGCCCGACACGATATTCACCCGGGTCATGGAGAAGGACTGGAAGATATGGCATCAGAAAATCACATCCCTGGGAGACCCCTATCTGCGGCTCGAAAGGCTGGTGAACCATGACGCCTGATGGTATCCCCGAGTTCGCCATCGTCGGTCATCCCAATGAAGGCAAGTCCTCCGTAGTGTCGACATTGGCCGAGGACGACAGCGTTCGAATCAGTCCGGCGCCGGGGGAGACGCTTCAATGTCGGACCTTCCCCGTGACCATTGACGGCAGAGAAATCATCCGGTTCACCGACACGCCGGGATTCCAGAATCCTCGTCAGACCCTTCAATGGATGCGCGAGTACAGCGGACCGGACACCCTCATGGTGGCGGCCTTTCGACAGGCCCACGCCGACCGCAAGGAATTTCGGGATGATGTGGAACTCTTTCTCCCCATCGAACGGGGCGCAGGCATTATCTACGTGGTCGACGGATCACGGCCGGTTCGCGGTGTAGACCGGTCTGAGATGGAAATTCTTCGTTTGACCGGACGCCCACGTATGGCCGTTATCAATTGCAAAGACGACGAGACAGGCTATATCGAGGCATGGAAGGCCGAGTTCAGAAAGCACTTCAACGCTGTTCGGGTCTTCAACGCCCACAAGGCCACCTACGCCGAGCGGATCAGCCTTCTCGAAAACCTCGAAAACATCGATCAGGACTGGCAGCCTGCACTGGAAACGGTGATTTCGGCATTCAAAAAGGACTGGCGGTACCGGAATCTCCAGACGGCCGAGATTATCTGTACCCTCCTGGAGGCAAGCCTGACCCATTCCGTTTCCAGAAATTTTACCGACAGGATTGACGAGGCATCGGCCAAGAAGGCGCTTCAGGCCAGATTCAATCAGGATATCGAAGAGATGGAAAGAACGGCCCACCAGAAGATCCGGCGGCTGTTCAAGCACAATATCTTCAATGTCGACCTCCCCCCCCAGTCCATACTCCATGAGGATCTTTTCGACGAGCGAACATGGCAGCTTCTGGGGCTCACGCCAAAACAACTCATCACGGCGGCCGGTTTGGGAGGAGCGGCTGTCGGCGCTTTGGTAGACGTAGCCGCCCACGGGCTCACCTTCGGTATTTTCTCAGCCATCGGGGGACTTGTCGGCGCAGGATGGGCTGCCTTCGGCGGTGCCGAGCGGCTGGCCAAGACCAAGGTGGTGGGAATGCAACTGGGAGGAACCCAGATTCATGTCGGGCCCATGGGAAACATCCAGTTCCTGTACATCCTGCTGGACAGGGCCTTGATCTACTATTCCCATATCATCAACTGGGCCCACGGCCGACGGGGTCTTCCCGGGTCCCGCGAGGGGGCGGCCAAGGCTCCTGTAAAGGCCGGTTTTACCACTCAGTGGGATGATTCGGCCAAACGCCTCTGCGTCGAATTTTTCAAGGCCGTCAGAAGCGGCGACGACAGCGGTCGTGATGCCGGTCGAAAAGCGATGAAAGGTCTCATCATCGACACTTTGGAAATCATTTCCAGGAGCGAACGGCCCTACGGGCTCGTGTTCAAACAATAGGCATCCCTTGTAAGCGGAACTCAACGTCCGGCTTTCACGGGCCGGTGCCGGTCACCATCATGAAAGTTGAAAAAGAGAAAAATAGGAGTGCCAATACCATGAAGGTCACCCTGCTGATGGCCATTACCCTCGACGGGAAGATCGGCAAAACGCCGGACCATTTTCCGGACTGGACCGGACCGGAAGACAAGAAGCTTTTCGTCTCCATCACCCGGCGGGCCGGAGCCGTCATCATGGGCTCCAAAACCTTTGACACCATCGGTACGCCGCTGTCCGGACGCAAGAACATCGTTCTCACCCGAGACAAGCAACGCATTTCCCAATGGGAGAACCTCTGGTATACGGATCTGTCGCCCCAGGCCGTTCTGGAAACCCTCGAGAAGGAAGGGTATCGGGAGGCCGTCCTCGCCGGGGGCGCCCTGGTCAACTCGCTTTTCGCCGAAGCAGGTCTTATCGACGACATTATCGTAACCATCTCCCCGACCATTTTCGGCTACGGGCTCTCGCTCTTTACCCCGGAGATTTCAATGGAGCTTCAGCTCAAGGATGTCAGACGGCTTGGCAGGGACCTGGTGTGCCTGACCTATAGCGTAAAAAAATGAACGATCGTTACAACGGAGCAGCCATGGACGTTTCAAAATTCTGGAAAATTCCTCTCAAGATCTTCGGCATGACCTTTTTCGCTTTTGTCAGCTTTTTCGTGCTGTTGTTTCTGTTTACAACCTTTTTCATCAGCGCCGGTATAGGTGTCGGGGCCATGTTCGGACGAAAGGATCTCACGGAACTCGTCACCACGGAAGAACTGAACTATACCTTTGTTTCCGGAAAACGTGACAGCAAGAACCTTCTAGTGACCCTGCCCGTGGAAGGCATCATTCTGGGCAGCCCGCCCCAGGATATCAGCGCTTCGACCATGGTATGGTTCAACGCGACCTATGGTTATTCAATACAAAAAGTGCTTGAAAAAGCCTCGGATGACAACCAGGTCAAAGGGATATTCCTCCACGTACAAAGTCCGGGGGGCACCATCTTCGGATCGATGGCCATCCACGAGGGGATCAAATCCTTTCAGAAGACCACCGGAAAACCCGTGCTCGCCTACATAGAAGGGCTTTCAGCATCAGGCGCCGTCATGGCCATGGCCGGCGCCGACGCGATTTACGCGGATTACGGCAGTTACGTCGGCAGCATCGGCGTGCTGGGTGCGGCCCTTACCTATTTTGACGAACCCACGGCTATTGAGGGGGGTATCCTGGGGGGCGGCATCGTCACCCGTAGTGGAATCGAGCGCACCGTCATCTCCGCCGGCCGCGGAAAAGACCTGGGCAACCCCTTTCGCCGCGCCACAGATGAAGAACTCAATAATCTTCAGAAGGGCGCCGATATCGAATACGACAATTTCGTCCGCCACGTCGCTGAAAATCGAAACATTTCCGAAGCCGTCATCCGGGAGCGAATGGGTGCTCAGATCTTCGACAACCAAACGGCCAGGGATTTCGGCCTCATCGACGGCACATTGAACCGAAAGGAGGCCCTTGCCAAACTCGCCGAAATGGCCGGCGTCGGCGAAACGTTCCAACTGGTAAGACCTCGGCGTGCACCGACACGGATGTGGCAGGAGCTTTTGTTTTCCATGACGGGCCGGTTGAGCGCCGATTCAGCGTCACAGGCGGCCCGCCATCGACATGTCTGCCTCGATGCGAGCCGCATGCCCATGGCCTACTACGGCGACATCCAGACCTTGTGCGCCGATTGCGGCGTACAAGCCCCGGACTGACCCCTGACTCCAATTTCCGATTCCGAACCTCCAAGAAAATGGTCTGAAAATTGGCCCCTGGAAACACGTCAGAATTTTATTCTTGACACACCTATTTTGCTAAAATATATTATTCTTATTAAGGTGATTATAAGAATGATTGACGAAATTAGTCTAAATATCCTGAACATACTTCAGGAAAAAGCCAGAATTCCAAACGTCGAAGTCGCCCGACAGGTTGGGATGGCGCCGTCGGCCGTACTCGAGCGTATCCGGAAACTTGAGAAACAGGGCATCATCGACGGATACGAGGTTCGGTTGAACCCCGAACAATTCAATCGTCGTCTGATCGCCTTCATCTTCGTCGATGTCGACACAACTTTGGTTTCTGCTTCAGACCCCGATCAGGACAGGGTTCATGACATTCTGGCAAAAATGCCGGAAATCCAGGAAGTTCACGACGTCGCCGGGGAAGACTGCCTTCTCTTGAAAGTCAGAGTTGCGGATCATCAGGAACTCGGCACCTTGCTGCGCGACAATATCCGCCCCCTTCAAGGGGTCCGTTCCACCCGGACGCTGACGGTACTCTTCACTCACAAAGAAACAACCCGGTTTCCCATCTCGGGAATCCTGACGGGCCAATAAATTTCATTTGACTTTTTGAACAAGGAGACCCTACGCCATGCCAATGTCCAGCGCTTTTAAAGACCGTCTGTTTCCCGCGCTGAAATCCATTGTCGAGCATTACGGCACACCGTTTCACATTTACGACGAAATCGGCATCCGGGAGACCGGACGCAGTCTTAAGCACGCCTTCTCGGAACTTCCGGGGTTCAGGGAGTTTTTTGCGGTAAAGGCTCTCCCCAACCCCAGAATCCTGGAGATCATGCAGGACATGGGTTTCGGTTTCGACTGCAGTTCCATCACCGAACTGTTGCTGAGCCGCAGGATCGGCGCGAAGCCGGAGGATATTATGTTCACCTCCAACAACACCAGTCGGGAAGAGTTCCTTTGCGCCGATGCGGCAGGAGGCTGCATCCTCAACCTCGACGACATCACGCTGCTGCCCAAGGTCCCCCGGCTGCCTGAGTTGATCTGCTTTCGTTACAACCCCGGTCCCCGGAGAACCGGAAACGACATTATCGGGAATCCCGTCGATGCCAAATACGGCGTCAGCCACGACCAGATCCTGGATGCCTACCGACAAGCCCGGGAAATGGGCGCTCGTCGCTTCGGTCTGCATACCATGCTCGCATCCAACGAACTCAATTACGCATATATGGTCCAGACCGCCGAGATGCTTCTCTCCCTCATTGAATGGCTTCATTCCGAAATCGACATCGTTTTTGAATTCATCAATATCGGCGGCGGCCTTGGCATCCCTTATCGTCCGGAGGAACCCCGTCTGGATCTGGCCGCCATGGCCGGGGGCATCCGTGCTGCCCTCGATCGCTTCACGGCCGGGAACAATTATGCTCCACAGCTTTACATGGAAAGCGGTCGATACATGAGCGGTCCTCATGGTGTTCTGGTGACCACCGCCATCAACCGAAAAAACATATATCGCAAATATATCGGTGTGGATGCCTGTATGTCCGCGCTGATGCGCCCCGGGATGTATGGCGCCTATCACCACATCGACGTGCTCGACAAGGACGAAGCGGCCGGGACCGAAATCGTGGACGTCGTGGGCTCCCTTTGCGAAAACAACGACAAATTCGCCGTCGAGCGACCGCTTCCGTCCATCGACGAGGGGGACATCCTGGTCATCCATGACACCGGAGCCCACGGCCATGCCATGGGATTCAATTACAACGGCAAGCTCCGCCCCCAGGAACTTCTTCTCAAAGCCGATGGAACGGTTGAACGGATTCGTCGGGCCGAGACGCCGGCAGATTATTTTGCAACCCTCGACTTTACACCGGATATCTTCAAACCCTGAACCGACGCGCTTCCTCAAACGCGCTGATTTCCGGAAGGTCCGAATCAAGAGAATGGTCATCGATCGCGGTGTCGCTCTCTCTCAACTCGACTTCGCGATGTTGGCCGGAAAGCGGCTGAAGACTGAAGGGAGGATAAGCACCCTGCCTGCCGCGAACGCCCCCCTTCAGCCTTCCCCTCCCGGCACCGGCCCATGATACCGATAGTTGAATTGAAGTCCTCATTTTTCTCTTTTCCGGAGCAGCGATAGCTGATATAGATCTCAACTTTATGTCGATAACCCCCCAGATGAAGCGATGTTTTTGAGGAGAATGCAATGAATTTAGAGAAGGTCGGCGCACGCATCACGAAAATTATGGCCCAGAAAGGAATATCCCTCGAAGTCCTCGCCGAACGAACCGGTCTCGAGTCCGGGTTCCTGAAACGCCTTCAGGAGGAGGATATTTACCCGTCCCTGGGACCACTCCTTAAAATCGCCCGATCGCTGGGTGTCCGTTTGGGGACGTTTCTGGACGACCAGATCAGTGAAGACCCTCTCATCATCCGAAAGTCCGATCGCAAGGGCGAACTCAGCATGCTGCGCGCCAAAGACCGCCCGGTGGCCTCTCGCTTTTATTCCCTGGGCCGCGGTAAAACCGATCGCCATATGGAACCTTTTTTCATCGAATTGCTTCCCGAATCGGGAAAGGAGATAAAGCTCTCCTCTCACGAAGGCGAAGAATTCATCGTGGTGATCGACGGCGAAGTCGAGGTTGTCTACGGCAAAAAGACCCACCGGCTCCTGGCGGGCGACAGTATTTATTACAACTCAGTGGTCCCGCATCATGTGGGATCCTTCGGCGATTCCGCCGCGAGCATCTATGCTGTTCTCTATTTTCCGGAATAATCGCGTTTCGGCCCAACCCGACTTTCGTTATGGCAACCGGATAGCGGTTGAAAGCTGAAGAGGGGTGGAACCCCGTCTGTCGCGGACGCACCTCTCAACCCTTCAGTCTTCGGCGTGCCCCCGGATACAACAGCATGGGTCATCCGCTGACGACACCTGCCGATGAACACCTAAAGTTGAATTTTAAGGAGTTTTCATGCGTACGGACAAACTGATGGACGTGACCCTGGGACAGCTTCTGGATCAGGCGGTTTCAACACATCCGGACAACGACGCCGTCATTTATGTCGACCGGGCATTCCGTCTCAGTTACAGGGAATTCGGGGATCTGGTGGATCGCCTGGCCCGAGGCCTGATGGCTCTGGGCATTCAAAAGGGCGAAAAGGTGGCCGTCTGGGCCACCAATGTCCCTTACTGGGTTGCACTTCAGTTCGCGACAGCCAAAATCGGTGCCGTCCTGCTCACGGTCAACACGAATTACAAATCGAGCGAGCTGACTTATCTGTTGAAACAATCCGAGACGGAAAACCTTTTCATCATCGATGGATTTCGAGATACGGATTACGTACAAACCGTTTACGAGTTGGTTCCCGAATTGAAACTTCAGGAGCGGGGCTTTCTCACAAGCCCGAAATTCCCCTCCCTGAAGCGCGTCTGCTTCCTGGGGCAGGAAAAGCACAGAGGGATGTATACCATCCCGGAAATCCTGGCGCTCGCCGTCATGACCACCGACGCAGCCTACCAGGAGCGCCGGCGAACGCTGAATCCGCATGACGTCGTCAACATGCAGTACACCTCGGGAACCACAGGGTTCCCCAAAGGCGTCATGCTGACCCATCACAATATTGTCAACAACGGCTTCTGGGTCGGCGAAAACCAGCGATTCACACCGGCCGACCGAATCTGCATCCCCGTGCCGCTGTTTCATTGTTTTGGCTGCGTTATGGGCGTATTGGGGGCAGTATCTCATGCTGCAACCATGGTTTTTCTGGAAAGCTTCGATCCGGTGGACGTCATGGCGTCGGTGGAAGAGGAACGTTGCACGGCCCTCTATGGGGTGCCCACCATGTTCATGGCGGTCCTGCACCACAAACTGTTCGACAAATTCGATTTCAGCACCCTCCGGACCGGCATCATGGCGGGATCACCCTGCCCCATCGAGATCATGAAACAGGTAATCGATCGCCTGAATATGCACGAGATCACCATCTGCTACGGCCTTACGGAAACCTCGCCGGTGATCACCCAAACCCGCGCCGAGGATGATATCCGCCTTCGCGTGGAGTCCGTCGGTCGGGCCTTGCCGGGCATCGAAGTCCGTATCGTGGACCCTGAAACCCACGCCCCCCTCCCCGTCGGTACGCAGGGAGAGGTCTGTTGCCGGGGATACAACGTCATGAAAGGATACTACAATATGTCCGAGGCCACGGCTCAGGCCGTCGACACTGACGGCTGGCTCCACTCAGGCGATCTCGGCGTCATGGATGAGAACGGCTATCTGAGTATCACGGGACGGCATAAAGATATGATCATCCGGGGGGGAGAAAATATCTATCCCAGGGAGATCGAAGAATTTCTCTTTCAGATGGAAGGGATAGCGGACGTTCAGGTGGCCGGCGTTCCCAGTCCTAAGTACGGCGAGGAGATCGGCGCCTTCATCAAAATCAAGGAGGGCCATGTCATGGCGCCGGAGGATGTGCGGGATTTCTGCAGAGGCAGAATCAGCCATTATAAAATTCCCCGCTACGTCGCCTTTGTCGACGATTATCCGATGACGGCCAGCGGAAAGATCCAGAAATACAAACTGCGCGACTTGTCCGTCACGTTGTTTCCGGATCGACGCTGACGGATGGACCGCCCGCTGCCGGCCGCGTCACATCGGTTGGGCGGCGGGTTGGGTCTTTACGCCTTTTTCAACCCCCTGGCAAATACCTCAAAGGCGATTTTCAAGGTATCCCTCAGGTAATCCTTGTTGCCGTTAATGATGCTCTTGCTCGATTCCCAGAGAATGACACCCGAGAACAAGGACCAGAAAATATCGGCAAGCGCGATGGGATGCTCGTCGATAAACACCCCCTTATCAATCCCTTCCTGAAAAATTCCGGCAATTACGCCGAGGGACTTCCTGGACAAGTCCTCGATTTCACGTAAAAGTTCGTCCGAGAGATTTTTGAGGGTCTCGCTTGATTGCAGGTGGAACATGTTGATGATGATGAGCGGATCAAACTCGTAAACGTCGAACATCGCCTCGTTGAGGGCTTCGACCTTCTGAATGGGGTCCATCTCGTTATTTCCATTGA
This sequence comes from Desulfococcus sp., assembly GCF_050178255.1. Classification (NCBI taxonomy): domain Bacteria; kingdom Pseudomonadati; phylum Thermodesulfobacteriota; class Desulfobacteria; order Desulfobacterales; family Desulfococcaceae; genus Desulfococcus; species Desulfococcus sp. The sequence continues at coordinate 24,078 of NZ_JBFXGG010000035.1, forward strand.
CATGTTCGAGGCGTATGATTAGATATTGCAGAATTCGCAGCGAAAGGGATGCATAAAGTTCATCCTTGTTCTTGAAATAGAGATAAAGCGTTCCCGGACTGAGTTCGGCCTCCTTGGCGATGTCCTCCATAGTCGATTTATTGAAGCCTTTGTCCGAAAACACGCGTTTGGCAGCCACAATGATCTGTTGCCGACGCCGCTCTCGTTCCCTCTCTTTTCTTTCTCTGATGCCCATTTGATCACTTCCTGAATATTATTTATTTGAAAGGCGATCATATATTTTATATTATCAATTTGGTCAAGCAAAAAATATTCATACCGGGGCCGTTTTCAATGCGTAATTGCCAAAACAGATTAAATGAGATATTTAACTATTTGTTGCCTATCCTTTCGATTTCATCAATCCGGCGATGAAAGGCGGGGGCCATACTGTAAAATAGAGCAGCGGGAACATCGAGGAAGATCAACCCGGCTGAAGGAGGCGATGATGGCACACGAGGATTTTTCAGAAGCATTGGCTGACGAAGTACTCACCGATATGGCCAACAATTTTTTCGGAGATCGGGTTCAACTGGAAGAACATATAAAACTGTTGCATAAAACCGCCGACATGCTTCGTCTCAAGGAAGGCGACGTCAACGATAAGGCGGCCTTCCTCGGTTATCTCATGGTGACGCCCCAGGCGGCCCGATCCCTCTATGAGGCCATCGGCCTTGACGCCGAAGCCTTCCCTGTCAAGGGGGAGCTGATCGAAAACGCCTTGCCGGATGTCGTGCCGTCCGCCCTGACGCGCAAGGGCGAATATGTCAAATGGGTGCTGTGGGCATACGAGGCGTTAGCAGTCGCCTGTCATAACTATAACCACGGCACTCTGACGGACCGTCCCGAAAAAGGGCGAATCCAGGTCGACGACGCCGACTATCGCCTGCTGGAAAGCATGTGCATTCTTATCAACGAAGAGGTCGACCGCATCAACAGTCGATGCCTGCCAAGTCAAATCCTCCAGGCCGCCAAACGATTCGATCAGGCAACCCAGGCCAAGGAACATTTCACGGGGGGTGGAACGTATTACGGCGACGAGTGTTCCCTCAACAGAGACCTGGCCTTCAAACATATTGAATTCAGCTCGCTCAACGTCAAAAAAATGCCCGAACTGCCCGATGTGGATGCGGTTCGAAACAGCCTCATCAAAGCAGCCAAGGCGAACTATGTTCAAAACAAGGCACGGATCAACGACATGATGAATTTCATCAGGGAGCGTTGTCGTTCGGCCGCGGAAAAATGACGACACATCACCCCGTATCCGATGGATGATGCGCTGCATCGGTCGTGCATAAGAGGCGTTGGGCACCGTAAACACTACATTCTAAAGGAGGGCGACATGATGAGACGCCTTATGTTGATCGCTCTGGCGACCTTCACCTTTTTTGTCGGGGCGTCCTGCTCGGAGCGACGCGCCGAGGAGCTGTTTGACACGGCCCGGCTGGAGGAACGGCAGAACAATCCCAACCATGCCCGGCAGCTTTACCTGGAACTGTTGAAGAAATACCCGGACAGCGCCGTTGCCGCCGAGGCGCAAAAACGACTCCAGGCCCTGTCCGGCAATCCAGGGGATCAGCCCTGATCTATCCCATACTCAACCTTCGACTATCATAGGCCGGTGCCGGGAGGATACGGGTATGTCAGTGTTTCAAGATCGTCGAGGGATCGACGGTGGTGAAGGTGAGGGTGAAGATAGTGCCCTTCCCAACGACGCTTTCAACGTCAAGACGACAACCGTGGGTTTCCATGATGCGGTGAACGATGGAGAGTCCCAGCCCCGTACCTTTGGGTTTGGTGGTCATGAAGGGATCAAAGACGGCGTCGATTTTGTCTGTCGGTATACCGCATCCGGTATCCTCGATCGTAACGACGGCGGTGTGACGTTTTGTTTCCCGAACCTCGATATTGATCGCGCCGTCGTTCTCGATGGACTCCACCGCATTGAGAAGAAGGTTCCAGAAAACCTGCCTCAGCTGCCCCGGATCCATCTCGACCCATATGCCCGCCTCGATGCGCCTCGAAATCGTGATCCGCTGGGACAAGTCGGTATTTTTATCAAAAATATCGGATGTTTCTGATACCACTCCTCCTAAATTGATCACCTCGCGCCGGCCTGCCGGCGGCTTTGCAAAAAGAAGGAAATTGTTCACGAGGGAACTCAGGCGGTCCGCCTCACGCAGGACGATCAGCATCAATTTTCGATGCCCACGGCCATGGCCGTCCAGGCTATCCTCCTTCAACAGCTGGACCGATCCGATGAGGGAGGCCAACGGATTACGGATTTCATGGGCAAGGCCCGCAGCCATCTCCCCCACGGCGGCCATGATCTCCACGCGTTTGGTATAGGATGCCATGGCCGCCAGTTCTTTCCGGGAATCCCGCTCCTGCTCCGCGATGATACCGGTCAAAAACGCCACCACAAAGCATGCCGCCATGATGATCATAACCTTGTAGAGTACGTAACTCCAGGCATAATCCGCGGCCGTCAACTCTCCCATCCTGCCCATGGGGCTGAGAACGCCGTAGAATTCGAGATCAATCAGAATCCCGTACTGGATGCTGCACAAGGCCGCCATGATCAACCCGCCCTTACGGTAGAGCAGAATGCCTGCGTACATAATCACGACAAGATAAAGAAAAAAGAAAAGACTTGAAAAACTGCCGGTCAAAAATATGATGAGCGAGATCGCCACGGTATCGATGACGATTTGTACATAGGTCAGTCCGGCAGTCTTTTTGAAGCGCTTGAGAAGGACGGCGTAGCAAAAGGAAACCGTCAAGAGAAAAACGATCAGTCCGTACAGAACGATCAAAGACGGTTCCTTAAACGAGAGTCCATCCCTGATGTGGAGCGCAACGGTGGACCCCATCAACAGGAGCGTGAACAGCAGCCGGAAAAAAATCAGCCATTTCAGCTTGACATGCATGCCGTCACCCTCGGCGACGGCGGGTCGACTACTCAAAAAGTGCGGGGAATTCAAACGCAGCGCCTTTCGGGTCGTTCGTCTATGCGATACCGCTCGCCATGCTGAAAATCGGCAGGTACATGGCGATAACGACCCCACCGACCACGACGCCCAGAAAGCAGATCATGAACGGCTCGATCATTTCCGTAAGCCGCTCGACGGCCTCATCAACCTCTTCATCATAAAAATCGGCAATTTTAACCATCATCGTATCCAGGGCGCCCGTAGACTCGCCGACGGCGATCATCGAGCAGACCATGGGTGGGAATACGCCGCTGCCGGCAAGCGGGGCGGCCATCGTTTGCCCCTCCTTGATGCTGGACCGGACATCGTAAATGGCGGTTTCGACGATCTTGTTTCCCGCAGTTCTGGCCACGATATCCAAACCGTCCAGAATCGCTACGCCGCTGGCCAGCATGGTTCCCATGGTCCTTGTGAACTTGGCGACGGCCACCTTCCGGATCAGTCCCCCAATCACCGGAATTCCCAAAAGCCGGCGGTCGATGATGCGCCGCCCCTTTTCCGTACCGTAATATTTCTTGACGGTAAATCCCAATAAACCCGCGCCGATGATCATATAAAGGATGTTGTCCTTGGTAAATTCACTGGCACGGATCACCATCATCGTAAGCGACGGCAGGGCCTGCCCCATTTCACCGAACATTTTCTGAAATACCGGAATAACGAAAATCATGATGACAATGACGACGGCGACGGCGACGAACAGTGTAATGGCCGGATAAAGCATGGCGCTTTTGACTTTGGCTTTCAAGCGTTCCGCTTTTTCGAGCGTTTCCGAGAGCCGTTTCAGAATGGTGTCCAGAATACCACCCGCCTCTCCGGCAGCAATCATGTTGACAAACAGGTCGTTGAATTCATTCGGATGTTTTTTCAACGCATCGGCGAGCGTGGCACCGCCTGCAAGATCCTCCTTGACCGCCTTCAGAATCTTGACGAAGGTTTTGTTCTCAGCCTGTGCGGAAAGCAGTTCAAGGCATTGAATGATCGGCAGGCCGGCGTCGATCATGGTCGAAAATTGCCGACAGAATACGATGATATCCTTATTGGTCACCTTCGGTTGAAGAAACGAGATGTTTTCGAGGATATCCTTGGGCTTTTCCTTTACCTTGATACTGTTGAGGCCCCTTTTTATAAGCTGGCTCCGCGCCGTCTCAAGGCTTGGGGCCTCGATCTGACCACTCTGTTCAAAGCCCCTGCGGTTTTTAGCCTTCCATACGTATTCCGCCATGATTCCCCCTCGTGCTCACCCCGGTACAAGTGATGAGTCGATTCGACGATCCGATTCATTGCCTGTCGCCGTGATCGACGACGGATTGTCGCTTAGACCACGCCGCATCCTTCGGTTTCCATGTATGACTTCCCAACTTTTCGGTATTCAGGAGCCGATGCCGGCAGGGGACGACCTGCGCCGTTCCATCAGATGCGCAGGCTGAAAGCTGAAGGCTTATATCCCCCGTCATACTTCACTCTTCAGCCTTCAGCCGCTATCCGGTTACCCTCACGAAAGCCGAAAGATGTATTAACTTTTTAAAATAAAGTCGGATAGTCGTATGTGAAGTTTTGCATATAACATAGGTTTTAGATTTCATGAAGGCCAAAATACAGCCGGCATTTCATTGTTCACAGCCTGCAGGCAATTAACGGCCGTTGGCTTTGCCGAATATTTTCTCCTTGACATTCAAGACCCGAATTGATTGGAGTTGAGAACTTTCAGTGGAAGGGTGAACCGGCCGCGACCGTTTTTCCCCCATCGCATACACTTCATTTTCATGCACCCCAACAGGAGACAATTCCAATGGAACTCAAGCAGAAAGGAACCAAGGCCGACATCGGGGCCTTTAAAAGGATGGATATATCCCTGATATGGCGCGCCGCCGTCGATCTGGATCTGATGGCCTTCTACCGGACCCGGGACGGTCGCACCGGCGGCGTCTATTCCGACAACTACGAGGGTGGCACCCTGGGCGCCCTGGACGCGTTTCCGTATATCCGCCTGTCCGGAGATGCGGGGGTAGGCGGAATCGGAGGAAACAACCGTGAAGTTATGAGCATCGCCAGGATCGATGACTTCGAGGAGATCTATATCTGCGCCCTCAATTTTACCGATGCCGTCGTTGGGGAATCTCACCTATTCGCCGACTACGACGCCAGGATCGAGGTGACGACCGACCGGGGTGAGACCCATTCGATCCCTCTCGACTCGACCCAGCCGGGCTCCGTAGCGGTGATCTGTCGGTTCGCAAGCGGCTTTATCGCCGGCGAACTGGTGAACGACAGCCGGGTGATGAACCTGGAATCCTTTCGGGCCGAAATCCCCGGTGCCGACCGACTGAAAATCGCCTCCAAGGTCACCCTCAAAGAAAAAGGCGACAGCTTTGCCATCAAACCCAAAATCACCGCCGGTGAAATCCTCATCAACCTCAACTGGGATCAATCCCCCCAAGAGAAGGTGCAAACCGGCTTTTTCTCTAAACTCCTGGGCGGCAGGAGCGGCGGGGCCGTGGATCTCGATCTCGGCTGTCTCTTTGAATTGCAAAACCAGGCCAAAGGCGCTGTTCAGCCTCTGGGAAACAGCTTCGGCAGCTTTGACGCTCCGCCGTATGTTCTGCATCTGGGAGACGACCGCAGCGGCGCCTGGACCGAAGGGGAAAACATAAAGGTCAATCTGGCACAAATGCACCGACTCAAGCGGCTTCTCATCTTCACTTACATTTACGAAGGCGTGCCCAACTGGACCGCCACCAACGCCGTCGTCACCGTAAAAGTTCCGGGGCAACCGCTCCTCGAGGTGCCCATGGGCAGCCAGACGGACTCCCGGAATTTCTGTGCCGTCGCCATGATCGAGTTCAGCGCCGGTGAACTCAAGGTCACCAAGCTGGTGACCTTCCATCAAGGCCATCCGGATTGCGACAAGACTTACGGCTGGGGCCTCAAATGGGTGGCCGGCAGCAAGGAATAGACAGGCGCCCGGCCGGAGACGGCGTTTCGGGATGCGAGACCTTGCAGCGGGAAGACCCCGGCGCGCCCCTGTCCGGCGTCGGGGTCTATATCAAGGGAACGGATGGAATCGGGGAGGATCCCATTTCATCCGTTGATGATATCCATCAGCTGCTGCAGTTTTTTCAGGCCTTTCAACGTACCGGCCTTGCTGCTGTTGATCAGCTTCGCGCCGAGAGGACTGCTGTTGTCGATGGTGGCGATAAGCGCGACATTCCCCATGTCCCCTGTGTCGAGATCCACCTTGTGGGAGGTGCCCTTGTCATCCAGAACCGTCATGGAGACATCGCTCTCCTTGAACCGGGCGGGAGCGCCCTCCTGAACCTTGCCGTAATCCCAGCAGAGCAGCCAGACGGATTTCATATCGTCCAGATTGGTGATTCGCATGGTTTCCTCGTTGTTGCCGCCGGTATCGCCGACCCCTTCGTCGCCGCTCAATTGCATGAACGGAAATGCATTGAGATCTCCCAGCTCGCCAAAGTAAACCAATCCCTGTTTGCCGTTCTTATCCTCGTAGGCTGCGGCAAGATCAAAATCGGCGGCCGTGCTCCATTTCATTTTCACCATCAGCTGCTTGAATCCGCCGACGTTCGCCGTTGATCCCTTCTGCTTCAAATCCATTTTTTTCTCCTTTCACGTGTCGCTGTCATCGGTTGGGTGCATTCCCGAACCAAGCGCTTCTGTTTTTATCGTCTGAAAAACAGAATAGTCAAATGAAAAATCCCGGACCCAGCGGCTTCAACCGTAGACTCGAGGGAGCATCCAATGCATCCAGACGGCAATGCAGACGGTGGTTCCCATGTTGAGAAGCAAACCGAGACTCATCATTCTGACCAGGGAGGTTCCCTTCATCTCGCCGAAAGCAAAGGCGTTGCAGGGTGTGGCGATGGGCGTCATGAAGGCACAGGTTGAGGCCGCCGAAACCGCGATCATGAGCTCGATGGGAGAAAAACCGGTTTTCACTGCCGTAAAATAGGCGATGGGGAAAAAAGCCGTTGACACCAAGGTGTTACTCAAGGCCTCGGTCATCAGAATCACGATGCCGACGGTGAAGAGCATCACGGTGAAAGCCGACGCCTTTTCAGGGAGAAGCTTTCCGTAAAAGGCAGACAGGGTCATGTCGAGGTCCAGGAATCGCACCACCAGCACCAGGATCGCCACGGGAATCAGCAGCAGAATACCCCGCCGAGGGAAGTCCTCGAACAGATCTCCCGGTCGCATCAGGGGCGCCTCACCCGAAAACGGTATTTCCCAAAACACCAGGCGACAGAAAGCCGCAAAATAAACCAGGCACACCAGGGGCGTCCATGCTGCAAAACTCGACCAGACCCCTTTGATCACCGCCTCTACGGTCCAGAAGACGATAAAGATCAGAAACAGCAGCGCCCCCGATCGCCGCACCCCATACAGCGTCCGCCACGGGTGCTGCGGGGGGGGACCGGCCGTCCGTGGACGATTTTTGACATCAAAGCGCTCAAAAGATCCGCATCCCACGGCCACGACTCCCCATGCCAGCAGAACCAGCAGCGTGACCAGAGGAATCGACCACAGGAACCAGTTGAAAAACCCGATCAGCTGCCGTCCGGGAACCTGGTAGAGATCCATGGCGCCGATGAGCAGGAGGTTCGCGGGGCTTCCGACGATAGAGCCCATGCCCCCGATATTGGCGCCGTAAATGACGGACAAGGTCAGGGGCGTGACCACGCGATCTCTGAGCCCTGGATGAAAACGCTCCTTGATATCCTTCAGCACCGGCAGCAGTGTGAGTACGGTGACGGCGTTGGGAATGAAAAAGGAAAGCAGCGTTGCCGAAAGAATGATATAAAGGAACAGCCTGCGGGGATTACCGCCGCTCCGTCCAAGCGCCGCCGCGACAAATCGCTCTGTCAGACCGGTGACGACCAGAAGACGATAAATCAGGTATCCGTTGATAAACATCAATAGGAGGGGAAGACGGGACCAGAGATACAGAAATGCGTCGTTCATTGTTTAACACCGGAAAGCCTTCACTTTTTCGCTGTGATCCCATTCAAGAAGCCCTCAAGCCGGTCGCGAAAATCGGATGCAGGTGCTGCGGCGAACTGTTTGAGAATGACTTCAGAGATCCTTTTTTTTCATGAGGATCCGTCTCAATGACGATGTGGGCGCCAGGACCGCCTGGAGGTCTGCATCCATCACTTTCACGAGGTTCTCATAAGCTTGAACGATTTTAGGGCTTTTGTGGCAAATCAGCGCAATGTCGATGTCGGCAAGCACAATTCGCTGAATAATCTCACTGATGCCGAAATGACGGTTGACGGCGCCCATGTCCAGGTCGTCGGTAAGAACGAGGCCCCCGAATCCCATTCGGGAGCGAAGAAGATCCCTGGCGATGCGAACGGAGAGGCTGGCCGGCCATTTGGGATCGATTTTACGGTAGAGGATGTGGGAGAGCATGACGCCCGAAACCGATGCTTCGACGGCAGCGACAAAGGGCGGCAGGTCCACGGTCTCGATATCGGTCGGATCGAGGTCGACCATAGGCAACGCCAGGTGCGAATCGAGGAGCGTCCGGCCGATGCCGGGAAAATGCTTGGCCACGGCCATGATGCCGCCTGCCTGGAGCCCCTTGATGACATGACATCCCAGGCGAGCCACCCATGCCGGATCATGGCCGAAGGCGCGGCCCTCCATAACGCTTCCGAAGCCGAGGGGGGCCACGTCCAGCACCGGTGCCATGTTCATGTTGATCCCGACGCTTTTGAGCTCCGCCGCCGTCACGGCGGCAAAATGGTCCGCATCCTCGACTCCCGTCATGGCGGCGTTTCCGGGAAACTCGGTAAACGGCCGCTTCAAACGCGCCACCAAACCGCCCTCCTGATCGACGGCGATGAAAAGGGGCGGCTGTCCGCATCCGTTGGCGCAGACCTGGACCGAACGGCAAAGTTCGGCCACCTGGGCCGGTGATTCGATGTTCCGGGCGAAAAGGATGATACCGCCGACCTTGAGATCCTCGATCAGAAATTTCAGTTCCGCATTGAAGGTCGTTCCGTCAAACCCCACCATCAACCGTTGCCCCGCCATTTGTTCCGGGGTATAGTCCTCCGCGTTCATTGCTTGTTTTCCTTATGATCTTTTCCGCCGAGCTGATAGCGCCGTACCGCCTGGTTATGCTCGGTCAGACTTTTTGAAAATTGATGGGTTCCGTCGCCGCGAGCCACGAAATAGAGGAAATCGGTCTCCTCCGGGAAGAGAACCGCCGAAAGCGACGCTCTCCCGGGACTGGCGATGGGACCTGCCGGCAATCCGCCGAGCTGATAGGTATTGTAAGCGGTGGGGGTATTCAGGTGTTCTCGGGTAACGTTGCCGTCAAAATTCTCGATCCCATAAATGACCGTCGGATCGCTCTGCAACCGCATGCCCTTTTTCAGCCGATTATGGAACACCGAGGCGATCAGTCGGCGCTCTTCTGGAACCCCCGTCTCTTTCTCGACCATGGAGGCCAATGTCACGACCTCGTGGCGCGTAAGACCCATCAGCCGGGTCCGGTCCGTCCACTCCGGCGTATAAACGGCTTCGAACCGGTCGAGAAGGGCCTGGATAATCTGCTCGACCGCCGTGTTCCGCGGAAAATAATAGGTATCGGGAAAGAGATACCCCTCAAGGCTCTTCCCCGGGATCCCCCTGGCTGCGGCGAACTCCGGATCCGTTACTTTAGAAAGAAAACGCTCCGGCACGCCCATGCCTTCCCTGTCGAGAAGGGCGGCGATCTCCCGAAGATTGAACCCTTCGGGTATGGTCAGGGCGCGCAACACCACTTTTCCTCTGGCCAATTTATCGAGAATCTCAATAGGCGACATGGCCGAAGTGAAAAGATATTCCCCGGCCCGAATCCGCCGGTCATATCCCAGAAGCCGCGCCAGGAGTTTGAATCGGCGTGGATCCGCCACGACACGGGCATCCACGAGTCCCTTCAATATATCCGAAAAATTCTGGCCGGGAGGAAGAACGACAGTCGTCTCCCACGCTCCCGAATCGTTCGAACGGCCATGGGCGATCGGTTGCCGGGCAAAAGCTGAAAGATCGGATGCCAAATATATTGCAGCTGCGGCGGCACAGACGGACAAGAGTCCGCCGACAGCCGCCATGCCGAAAATCCATTTTTTCACTATCCAAGACCCCCTGTTTTGAATGAGGCCTCAACCTTCGACTTTCATGATAGTGACCGGATAGCGGTGCCGGGAGTCTACGGCCTGTGAAAGTCGAAAGTCGAGTCGAAAGTTGAGTGAGGACATA
>NZ_JBFXGG010000036.1:0-32821 GCF_050178255.1 Desulfococcus sp.
CCGCCCCTACATCGATCGGGGCGGAATCAACATCGGCGGCATTCACACGAATTCAACGTTTCACGGTGTAGGGGCGAACCTGTGTGTTCGCTCTCCCTCCCAATGCGGGTTCGCCAATTGTTTCTCGGGGGATGGGATCGGGGTCGACCACGCGGTATCGCGGCCGGCATGCGCGGTATCGGGGGACACGCGCCGTCAGGGCGGACACGCAGGTCCGCCCCTCCATTGATTGCGATTATAGGATTTATGCCGTTTTCAAAACGATTTTCCCGCGCCCCTCTCGGGCGCCGTCATCGGCATATCGGTTGAGCGCAAATTCGATTTCATCGGCAAGACCGTTGATCAGACTGCCGGTGGAACGCTCCCGTCCGCGTCGAAAGCCGATATGGGCATCGGTCTCAAAGGTCTCGGCCAAGCACCGCATCTTCATGATCGTCGACGTCAGCTCTTCCTGAATGTTCATGATGCTCTCCTTTCCCAATCTGTTCATCTGGATGGTATTATTGGCGGATTTCCGGTTCGGTCGCGGTATGACCCTTTACCGGCCGGAATATGGTCGCCATGTTCACTTTTATTAACATGCCGTGCCAAAAAAATGATGCCTAACGGTATTCCCGGCACGCCCAGATCACCCGGCCGATGATCCGGACGCCCGCTGCGGCGCCCCCCTCGAGACAGACCGGCATATAGCGAGGGTTGTCGCTGTGAAGAACAAGGGCGTTCGGTTGTTTTTCGATCCGCTTGACCATAATCGCTTCATCAACTCCTACGGCATAAATAACCCCCGCCGCCACTTCCGTCCGGGACCGGTCGACGAGAACCATGTCCCCGTCCTTCAACTCAGGCTCCATGCTGTTGCCGGACACATCCATCAGCACCATCCGACGGGGGTCGCCTTTTTTCGCCAGCCACGCCCTCTGAAAAGCAAAATACCGCTCGATGGTCGAGGCGGTTTCAAAAGAGCCGCCGCCTGCGGACAACCGGGCCGTTACCTTGGGAATGTTGAAAAATTCCCCATCGGGACCGTTTCTTGAGAATGTAGCGCCCTTGCCGCTCTCGAGCCATTCGGGGCTCAGGCCGTATTTCTGGGACAGCTTCAGAATCCATCTTTCGGGAACGACACCCTTCCGCTTCGCCTGGCTGACAGCCGCCCGATGAATGTTCAAGACCGATGCCAACTCGTTTTGGGAAGCAATGCCCGACGCCTCGAAGACTCTCTGAAGAAACGATTCGAAATGGGATGATGCCATGGTTTTCTTAAAAACAGTATCTGTTGAAACGAAGATTATATGCCCGTATGAGGATTCCATAAACAATTAATGTTAATTTCAGTTAACATTGTTCCCTGCGGAATGCAAGCACTTTTTCGATACGAAACAGGAGCGGCATCCCTCTCTTTGCCTGTAAGAAGACCGCATGAAGACAACAGCGTCCGGTCTGATCTGATGGTCATTATCAACGATGTCGGTCTGCCATAAGCCCGATGCCCGACCTTAAATTCCGATCCCCCGGGTTCACCCGAACCGAAGCAGCGGCAAAAACGCCGCAACGAGATTGGACCCCGCGCCCCTATCCGAAAACCCGGCTACAAGCTCGACATCCCCGGATCGGATCAGTGATCGTCGATCTCGACAGCTCCAGATCGGGAATCTTCCGGAAACGATATCTTTTCAATACGGACGGGCACGGCTTTCAGGAGGGGAAACCCGCTGATGGGGTCGTTGACGTCGCCGAAGGTGAGAATATTGGCCGGATGGTCTTCCCAGCCGTGGTAAACCTCCACCACCCCGCGACGCAGCTCCGCCCGATGGACGATACGGGCCGCGACCTCGATGGACCCCAGCCGGGAGGTGAGGCGGACCGTCTCCCCATCGGCAATTCCCAGTCCGGCCGCATCGTCGGGATGGATTTCGACCTCGGCCCGGGTGTGGACCAGGCGGAACTTGGCGATATTCTGGTGCCGGGAGTGGTAAAAGAGGGTCATCCGGGCCCCGGTTGTCAACAGGAAGGGGTATTCCTCGGAGCGCTCCCGGATGTGAAGGGGCTGGATGTATTCGGGAATCTCGGGAAAACCCAAAGCCTTGAGGTAACGGGAAGCGAACTCCACCTTGCCCGACGGCGTGGGCAGGGGCGTCGTCTCGTGTTTTCGGAACCGGACCGGCTGATAGACAATTCCCTCGGGATGGGCTTCCAGATCTTCAAGGGAGAGTTCCGACGGTGCCAGAAGATACCGGTTGACGTCGTCCTCGGTTTCCCAGGGGAAAGATTCTTCGCCGAAGCCAAGGCGGTGGGCCAGGTCGTGCCAAAGCCGATATTCGTTATGGATGCCCGGAATTTCAGCCACCTTTTGAGTCAGATAGACCCGGTGGTACTTGATGTTGCAATGGATCTCGGATCGCTCGAGGAAGGTTTCGGCGGGCAGAATGTAGTGGGCCAGCCGGGCGGTCCGCGTCAGAAAAAAGTCGTTGACCACGAGGAGATCGAGATTCCGGAGCGCGCGCTCGACCTTGAGGGTGTCGGGGTGGGTCACCACCGGATTGGCGGCGGTGATAAGGAGCCCCTTGAGGGGATACTCGCCCAGGCCGAGCATGTAGTCCATGGCGGTCATGGTGTGACCCTCGCCGGTGAAATCGTAAAGCACCGGAAACCGATCGGCGCCGATGGGCCTCGGCCCTGACAGGAGTTGCTCCCGCCGGGGCGAGAGATCCGACAGCGGCATCTTTTCAGGCCAGTAGAGGCCACAGTCGATGTCGAGCGCCCCACAGAGGCAGGAAAGGATGGTGATGGCCCGAATATTGTTGACGCCGTTTTCATGATGCTCCAGGCCCGTGCCCATATAGATGCTGACCTTCGGCAGACGCTCAACCAGCATATCGGCGATGGTCCGCACGACGTCGGCGTAGATGCCGCTTTCGGCTTCCACGACCGCCGGGGTGAACCGCTCGGCATAGGCGGCGATTTTTTCAAAACCCACCGTGAAGCGATCCACGAAATTTCGGTCGTATCCGCCGGATTTGATAAGAAGATGGATGAGGCCCCACGCCAATGCGCCGTCGGTGCCCGGGCGGGGCTGAGCGAAGATATCGGCCCAGCAGCCGATGGGGTTGAGGCGGGGATCGATCACCACCAGACGGGCGCCCTTGCTCCGGGCATCGGCGAACTCTTTCATAAAGGGCGGGTGGCACACGGGAGGATTGCTGCCCAACAGCAGGATGAGGCGGGCCGAGGCAAAGTGGGGATAAGGATTCCAGAACCCCGTAACCAGGCGATTGCCCAGGTAGCGACCGTTGAAACAGGACGAATCGTTGGAAAAATAATTGGGCGATCCAAAGCCGTGGATGAAGCGGCGGACATACCCTTCCTGCTGAAGAAAACCGACGCCCTCCCCTTTCCAGACCCCCACCGACCGGGCCCCGCACCGGGCTTTGAGGTCCGCCATGCGCGCCGCGATCTCATCCAACGCCTGTTCCCGGTCGATGGCGATGAAAGATCCGTCAGACATCCGTTTGAGGGGGCGATGGATCCGGTCGCGGTGATAGAAGTGCTCCAGAGCGGTCTTTCCGCGAGGACAGATCCGGCCGTCGTTCACCGGATTGCTTTTCCCCGGAAGAATATCGGTCATGATGCCGTCCCGAACGACAACATCGATGCTGCAGCGGGTATTGCACATCCGGCAGAGCGTCTTGACCGTGCCGTTGCTGATGACCGTTCGCGCCTTCATTCCGATGTCACGTCCTTCTTTTCCACGGCACGGATCAATAAGGTCGTTTCGGACTTGTCCCGGACCTGGCGGCGCTTGATTTCCGCCAGTTCGTTGAGATCGCCGAAATGGAGCGCCTGGGCCATGCACACCTGGACGCATTCGGGACTGCCGCCGCACAGATCGCACTTGGCCGCGACCCGAATCCGGGGCTCCATGTTGATGTTGCCGAAAGGGCAGGCAATGACGCAAACGCCGCATCCGACGCACACCTGCTCATTGACCACCACCGCCTGGGTTTCGGGATCCCGGGAAAGGGCCCCGACCGGACAGGCCTTGAGACATGCCGCGGACCGGCACTGAAGGCATGTCGACGTAAAGATCTTGCGCCGGTCCATGTCCACCGACACCCAGATGTTGGGGGTTTGTCCGTTGCATTTCCGGGCCTGATGAAAAATACAGACACGCTGGCAGCTCATGCATCCCAGACATCGGTTGACATCGACATAGACCACCTTCATCGGGCGGTGTCTCCCCTCGCAACCTGCCGACGGACATTTTCCCGTCGACGGGTGTTTTTCAGAAAAAAGTTGTATATACAGAACAAATAATTTTTAAGCCCATTGTGAACGACTGTCAAGGAGAAAATACCCCTCGACTTTTGACAGAAAAAATAATATGATGGTGTAATTTAAAAGTGTTAAAATCCTTCACATCACAGCGTTCCCCGGATCTTGGCCCGTATAGACAGGTTTCGCCCCGGACTTTCGCGATGGCGCCCGGAAACCGCTGCCGGCGGAAAACGACCGATTCCCGTCGCATCGCGGCTGAACACCGGAGCGTTTCGTCAAAAAGATACGACAAGGGGGGATTGCATCGACGGAAGGACAGCCATGACAACGACGAAAAAGGCACCCAAATACCAAAAAATCAAACAGTATGTGCTCCAGGGAATCGCATCGCACAATTTCATTGACGGCGTTCCTTCGGAAAACCAGCTGGCGGAAAAATTCGCCGTAAGCCGGATGACCGCCCGGCGAGCCCTGGACGATCTGGAAAGAGAGGGCTCCGTCGAAAGAATTCCCGGGAAAGGAACCTTTGTCCGTCGCTCCGGACACTACACCCAGGGGTTTTTCCGGGTGCGGCCCTTTCGGAAATGGGCCGAGGACCTGGGCGCCGACCTTCGAACCGAGGTGCTTGAGTCCCGGGTCGTCGACCCGCCCGAGGAGATCGCGGAAACCCTCCGCTATTCGGGCCAGATGATCCGGCTTTGCATCATCAATTATCTCAACGACATGCCCGTCCGGTATGCCGTCCGGTATCTCCGCGCCGACCAGTGCGCCGACATCTTGTGGGAAAACCTGGCCGAAAACTCCATTCACGACATTCTCATCAACAAATATCGCCTGCCGCTGACACGGATCAGCCAGTGCATGACCGCAGTCGGGTTGCCGGAAAACCTCTCCGACCTGTTCGGTGAAAAACCGGGATATCCGGTCTTTTATTTTCAGCGCACCGTCTATTCCTGCGAATCTCCCGTGACCTACGTAGAGTATTTCATGCGGGGCGACATGGCCTTCAAGGATACCTTCACCCCCATGCTCGAAGCGGGGGATTTCCATCCGGAGACGTCCTGACCCCCCGCCTCGGCTGTATAATCAGGCAGCGTCCGCTCTCCGAGGGCGGAGAGACCTTCCGGGAAACACCGCACGGCTGAGATTTCAAGTCCATCCATATCGAGAGCGGGAGGTTTGGAAGGCTTTTCCCGCTTCGACGCCCTCGACGACATCGGTCCCTCCCGTCTTTCAGAAAAAGATATTGACAAACCCGCCGCCGTCCATCTATGAATACGCAAGCTGTATATACAGCTGAGCAACCCAATCCAATCACTGACGATCGCGCCCAATCCGGCCCGGTCGCCGATCAACCTTCTCTGAAAGGGAACGGACGATGTCACTGGAAGCCCTGAGCAAGCTCGTCGAAGACGGGGAGAGCGAGGACGCCCGGGAAGCGGCGAAGCAGCTGCTGTCGGGGGGGCGTGATCCCCTCGAGATGATCGAATGCATGACCCGAACCATGGCCCGCGTCGGAGACCGGTTCGCACGGCTCGAAATCTTCCTGCCGGAGATCATGCTCGCCGGCGAGGCCCTGTCCGCCGTGGTTGATGAAATGGCGCCCCACCTCGAAAAGGCCGGGGGACGCCAGATCAAGGGCAAGGTGGTGTTGGGGGTGGTCAAGGGAGATCTCCATGAAATCGGCAAAAATATCGTCAAGCTCATCCTGGAGACCAACGGATTTCAGGTCAAGGACCTGGGCTACAATGTCGATGCGCTGACCTTCGTCAAAGAAGCGGAGGCCATGGGCGCGGACATCATCGGCGCCTCGTCTTTGATGACGACGACCATGCCCCGACAGAAGGAGATCATCGATATTCTGAAGGAGATGGGCCTCCGCGATCGCTACAAGGTGATTATCGGCGGCGCGCCGACCTCGCGGCTCTGGGCCGACAGGATCGGCGCAGACCTTTACTGCCCCGATGCGCGGTCCACCCCGGACCTCATCGCCGAACTGCTGAAATAATGCCCTCGGCCTGAAAGATGTCTGGCTGACGGCAGAGACGACCTCGGGAGCGGCGCCGTCAATCCCCGCGACCGCCGGCACCTGAAATCCGCGTTGCGCCGCACATATCCAAGGAGGACACAAGATGTCGACCGCCTATCGCATGTGGGAGATCCTGGACCGGGCCAAAACCGGGCCCTTCATGGAAGAGGAGGCGTTTCTCCCGAAACGCTTCACCCCCACCCTCAGGAGGCTGATCAAAAAATACGAAATCCGATACGATCCGGCGACCCCATGCCCCGCCGACGACGCCATGGCCGACCGCATATGGCAGGCAGGCTGGGAGCTTTTCCGTGAGGTGGGATACTACAATACCGACACCCATCGCATCATTCAGGTGTCGGACGAAGAGATCGGCGAGGCCCTCTACACCGCCCGGGATTGCTATTGGGTGGGGGCCGGCAGGGACGGTCGGCGCTTCGCCCATCGCAAGGTGGAGGATCGGACCCCGCCCTTTTGCATCATGAGCCCGGACATCACGGTGGATGAAAAATACCACGCCTCCATGTGCATGGCCTACCTGAAAGAGCCGCTTTTGGACGGGCTCTGCGGCCCCATCCTGGAAGAGACCTTCGGCCGCCTCATCGAATCCGCCGGGCCGACGGAGATCAGCGGCTGCATCCAACACATCTACAACCAGAAGATGGCAGCCCGGCTCCTGGGCCGTCCGGACATCTTCATGGTGGCCGTCGGCACCGCCGAGCACGACAC
The DNA here is from genome assembly GCF_050178255.1 of Desulfococcus sp. Taxonomy (NCBI): domain Bacteria; kingdom Pseudomonadati; phylum Thermodesulfobacteriota; class Desulfobacteria; order Desulfobacterales; family Desulfococcaceae; genus Desulfococcus; species Desulfococcus sp. The sequence continues at coordinate 7,031 of NZ_JBFXGG010000036.1, forward strand.
CGGCCAGATCGCCGTCTCCAACGAGCAGTGGGGCGTTCAAAAAACCGATGCCCGGCTGGTGGGAGGGCTCACCGAGTTCAAGACCGCCGATACCCTTCTCAACCGATCCCTCCATTACGCCCAGTACGGCTGCTACACCGGCCATCTCACCGGCCCCATCTACGGCGGCTGGTGCATGGGTTCCGAAGGCACGGCCGTCACCATCGTTGCTTACAGCCTCATCGGGCTTGTGGTTCACGGCGCCATATTCAATCAGCATTTCCCGTTCCATCTCAATCTCGGCGCCAACACCACCCGGGAACTGCTATGGGCCATCGCCATGGCCGGACAGGCCCTGTCCCGAAACAGCAAGCTCATCTACACATCCAACGGATTCGCCAACGCCGGCCCCATGACCGAGATGCTTTTTCGGGAGACCGCCGTCCATGCCATGGTATCGACGGTCTGCGGATGGAACCTCTGGGAGATGGCCTCCGCCCGGAACAAATACCGGAACCGGGCCACGCCCCTGGAGGCCCGGTTGGGATGCGAGGCCGGACACGCCGTAGCCCACGGAGGACTCACCCGGGAGCAGGTGAACGAGATCGCCCTCAGGCTGCTCGCGACCTATGAGGACCAGGCGGCCGAAGCGCCCATGGGTGCTGAATACGCCGAGTGCTACGACGTCGACAGGGCCGTCCCGACCATGGAACATCTGGACATGTACCGGCGGGTCAAAGACGAAATCGCAGCCCTGGGCGTCCCATTCCCTTATTGAAGAAGGAGTGATCATGGCCAAACAGCTGCTCATCGACGCCACCCTGGGACGACGGACCGCCATACCGCCCTGGGTGCCGTATGCCGGCGTCAACTGCGCCCACCTCATCCGGGAAAAGGCGGACCGCTATTTCAGGAATCCCGATCTGATGGCCAAAGGCGTAGTGGAAGCGGCCCGGACCTACCGGGCCGACGGCATCCCCCTCCTCTTCGACCTTTCTCTGGAAGCCGAATCCGTGGGGTGCGGGGTGGAGTATTGGGAGGACAACGTTCCCTCGGTGCGGACCCACCCCTGCGACAAGCAGCCCCCTGAGGTGGTGGGCCTCGCCCTGCCCGAAAAAAGCAGCGGCCGTTGGCCCGTGGTTTTCGAGGCGGCAAAAATCGCCAGGCCGCAACTCGATGCAATGGACTGCGCCATGCTGGGCCTCATGACCGGTCCCCTGACCCTGGCCTCCCACCTGGCCGGAGTCCGCATCTTCACCGCCGTCAAAAAGGATCCGGCTTTCGCCCATGCGGTCATTCGCTTCGCCGGAGAGATCGGCGCGCGTGCAGCGGCGTTCTATGTGGAGATGGGCTGCGACGTCATCGCCATCGTCGACCCGGTAGCCTCCCAGATCCGTCCCGAGACCTTCCGGGAGTTCGTCACGCCCAATTGCGCCGCCAGTGTCCGAACCATCCACGCAGGAGGGCGCGCCTCCTCCTTCTTCATCTGCGGCGACTGCACCAAGGTGGTGGAGGCGGTATGCGACGTCGGCACGCATGCCTTTGCCGTGGACGAACAGATGAATCTCAATTTCATCCGTGACATCGCCCGGAAACACGGAAAAGGCTTCGGCGGCAACCTCAAGCTCACCCTGGCATTGAGCCTCGGGCTCATCTCCCCCAGGGAGGACGCCCTTATCAGCCTGGCGGCAGGGGGGACCCACGGCTACACATTCGCTCCCGGCTGAGACATCCCCTTCGATACTCCGGCGGAGCATCTCATTCAGGCTGTTGAAGCCCGGACATTTTTCGACGAATATTATCCCAAGTATCCGGCGCCGTAATCCGGTCCCGCATCCAGGAGCGCCCTGCCATGACGGAAAAAATCCATATTGACGTCCTCACGCTGGACAGCGTCCAGTGCGCCGCCTGCGGCTACATGATGGAGTCCATCGCCGCTCTGCCCCCCCAAATCCAGACGCTGATCGAATATCGGGAGTGGTCCGTCAAAACCGCCGAAGGCGTCGCCCGCTTCACCGCCCTCAGGGGCAAGGTGCTGCCCACCATCTGTATCGAGGGCGATCTCGTCTTCCAGAGCATCATCCCTCAATACGAGGAGCTCATCGACGCTCTGGCCGCACGGGCCCCCGGCGAGGCTGTCCGGGATCGGCTTCTCTCCCTGCGGGATGCCGGATTCGATTTTGATCGGATCAAGGAGAATCTGGAGAAGGCCGGGGCCGGCCGCAACACCCGAACCGGGAAATGACATGGCGGCACTGCTGATCGAGGTGACGTTCAAACACCAGGCCTATCTTCCCAGTCGGCTCATGAGCGACGCCGTGTCGGCCGTGCTGCCCCGCTACGGGGATCGGGTGGCCTATCGGCCGGTGGACCTTGGATCACCCGCCGGTCGGGATCGATTTCTGCGCCTCTCCGTCGACCTGTTCGGCGAAACGGCCGTATTCCGGGGTCTCAAGCTGGCACCCATTCCAGGCCTGTTCATGAACGGTCGGCTTGCCTTCGACATCATACCCCCTCAGGACGATCTGGAGGCGGCCATTGAAGACAGGCTGAATACCGGGATCTGAAAGCCGACGCAGCATCCGCCCCCTCGATCTTCGGTTTTCAATCTATCCACCTGAATCAAGGAGCTCTCCGTCATGAACACCGTCATCGATGTTTTCCTGATCACCGGTTTTCTGGGCAGCGGCAAGACGACGTTTCTGAACCATTTCATAGATGCGTTCCCGCCGGAGCGAAAACTCACGATCCTCATGAACGAATTCGGGGAGATCGGCATCGACGGCATCCTCGTCGAAGGGGACGATCTGGACATCCTGGAAATCAATCGAGGCTCGATTTTCTGCGCCTGCGTCAAGACCGACTTCATCAAGGGGCTCGTCAGGATCCTTGAGGATATCCAGCCCGACATTCTGGTCATCGAGGCCACCGGAACGGCGGATCCCGGAGACATGAAACGGGATCTCAGGCTGCCGATTTTCCGAAACCGGTTTCACTTCCGGGACCAGATCTGCATCATCGACGCCGCGAACTTTCCGGCCGTATACGAGACCTTCGCTTCGGTGGAAAAGCAGATGACCGCCGCCACCTGCTTCGTCGTCAACAAGATCGATCTGGCCGAAACACTGGAGATTGAACGCATCCGGGAGATCATCCACAGGCATCATCCGGATCCGACCGTCTTCGAAACCGTCTTCGGAAGGATCCCCGTCGGGCGGTTCACGACATGTCGAAATGAAGCGGATGCGAAGACATCCTTCGCCAAAACGATCCGCCGCGAGGCAGACGTCGAGGCGGCCATAGCAGCGCTGCTGAAAGACCCGTTCCGGGTCACTCTCCCGCCGGATGCGCTCTCTTCCACCGTCTGGACCCTGAAGGAAGCGACGACGGAAGCCTTCCACGCCCTGGTTCGACAACTGCCGTCCCGACTCTTGAGGGCCAAAGGATTCGTTCGCCTGAACGGAGAGATCCGCCTCTTCAACTGGGTTATGGGCCGACCGGAGATTATAGCGGCCGACACCCGGGAAATCCCGGATCACATCCTGGGCCGCCTGGTCTTCATCGGATCGGCCGACGTTCTCCGTGAGTTGTCGACGCTCGGCCGACATCACCCCCTCGTTCTGGAACCGGCCTGATCCGGAGTTTCGCGACGTCCCTGCGGGCGCGCGGTCCATGTTCTGAAAAACATCTTGACAAGAATGGGTATTCTGGCCAAGATAAAAGCTGTTTCGTTCGGGGGCGGGCGGATAATCCCCGATCAACGGCCGGGATTTACATGGACGGCATCCGCGGATCGGCGCATCTTGTGACATCGGGAAGCCCGGCACATCAGGCGCTCGGAGATCCTACAGGTGCTTAACCACTGGCAGTCGACAAACGGGCAGAGATGACAACGGCACCCCTCCACCTACGAAACAAAGACCGGCGAAGAATCATCCGATCCCCCCTGTTCGATGTTTTCCAGTTCGCCGTTCTGATGATCGTCGTTGTCTGGTTTTTTACCGAGAGCACGGGGAATCTTGGGTACAACTGGCAATGGTACCAGATTCCCCAATATATCGTCACCCGAAGCGACAGCGGTCTACAGGCGGGGCCATTGCTCCAGGGACTCGTGGTCACCTTCCACATCTCGGCCGTCAGTCTGGTGCTGGCCTTTGCCATCGGGTTGGCGACGGCCCTGTTCCGTCTCTCGAATGCCTTCGTGGCCCAGATTCTGGCGCGGTTCTATCTGGAAACGAGCCGCAACACCCCTCTCTTGATTCAGCTTTTCTTCATCTATTTTGTCGCGGGACCGGTTCTGGGTTTGGGACGATTCCCGTCCGCGGTTCTGGCGCTCAGCCTCTTCGAAGGCGCCTACGCCTCTGAAATCTTCAGAGCGGGGATCGTCTCCATTCCCCGCGGTCAGTGGGAGGCAGGATACAGCCTGGGTCTCAGTAGGTTTCAGATATACCGAACCATCGTTCTTCCCCAGGCCGTCCGACGGACGCTGCCCCCCTTGACCAGCCAGGCCATTTCGTTGATCAAAGACTCGGCGCTGGTCAGCACCATCGCCATTTACGATCTGACCATGCAAGCCCAGGCCATTATCTCCGAAACATTTCTCACCTTTGAACTCTGGTTCACCGTGGCCGCCATGTATCTGGCAGTGACGGTGACCCTTTCCGTCATCGTCAACATCATGGAGAAGCGCTTCAAGGTGATCACCTGATCTCCGGAAAGGACAGGCGTGGAACGGCAGTTCGTGAATACCACGGCGTCACGGGGCGCATTGATTTTCAGCAACCCCACCCCGTACGGATCGACAGCCGGAAGGCGATGTCGCGGCCGGCGGGACGATACCATCCCCCACGGGAGGATGCATTGAAAGGAGAACACATGAAAAAAACGACGATTTTTCTGCAAGCGGCACTATTGCTCGTTCTGGCGGCCGGCATGGCCGGCTCCGCCGCAGCCGGTAAACTCCAGCAGGAACTGGTTCAGGAAAGCACACTGGAGCAGGTTCTGAAACGAGGCGTCCTTCGGGTCGGCATGGATACCTTCGAACCTTGGGCCATGAAGGATAAGAACGGCAACTTCATCGGATTCGAGATCGATGTCGCCAAACGGCTGGCCGAGGACATGGGTGTAAAAGTGGAATTCGTACCCACGAAATGGTCGGGTATCATCCCCGCCCTCCTGACCGGAAAATTCGACGTGATCATCGGCGGGATGGGCATTCGTCCCCAGCGCGCGCTCAAAGTCAACTTCTCCATTCCTTACGATTACTCGGGCATGGCGATCGTCGCCCACAAGGAAAAGGCAGCCGGCTTCAAGTCTCTGGAGGACTTCAACAAGCCCGAGGTCCAGATCGCTTGCAAGCTGGGCACCACCGCCGTAATGGCCGCGAAGAAATTCATCCCCAAAGCGACCCTGCGCCTGTTCGACGACGAGGCCCAGGCCTATCAGGAGCTGCGGAACGGGAACGTCCATGCAGTGGTCGGGTCCGCGCCCCGACCCGCCTATGAAACACTGGCATATTCGGACACCCTGTTTCTGCCGATCCAGGGGACCTTCACCAAGGAGCCCATCGGTTTTGCCCTGCGCAAGGGCGATTTCGACACCCTCACCTTCTTCAACAGCTGGATCACTCATGTCACCGATGAGGGGTGGTTGGCCGAAAAACACCATTACTGGTTCGATACCCGGGACTGGGCGAACCTGATTCAATGAGCCGCATCGTCTCCGGCCTCCCGACGATGGAGGCCGGCGGCGGCGATCCGTACCAGGGATGGGGCGATTCGACCGCATTCCCTTACTTCAAAGACGCGGCTGTTCGTCTGAAACCGCCTGAAACGGAAACGATTCCCCTGTGCACAAAAAACCATCCAAGATCTCTCTTCTCGACATCACAGTCATTCTCATCATCGCGACCCTTGCGGGGTACATCGTCTGGCGACTGACCATGCAGCTCAACTACAAATGGAATTGGGGCATCATCCCCACCTATCTCGTCCGGCGCGATACCGACGGCCATTGGGTCGCCAATATCCTCCTGGAAGGGCTCTGGACGACGCTTCGCCTCAGCATCTGGGCCACCCTGCTTGCGGCGATTCTCGGATGGTTCATGGGTATCATGCGGACAACCCGAAGGCTTTTCAACCGCCTGATCGCCCGCACCTACGTGGAGCTGATCCGCAATATGCCGCCGCTGGTTCTGATCTTTATCTTCTACTTTTTCGTCAGCGATCAAATCATGCCGATTTTGGGGGTTGACGCGTTCATCCGGTCCCGCTCCCCGCAAACCCAGAAATGGCTGGCAGTCTTTTTGGCCGAACCCAATCGCTTCACCGCCTTTGTTTCCGGCGTCGTCACCATCGCGGTATTTCAGGGGGCCTATATCACCGAAATCGTCAGATCCGGTATCCAGGGCATCGAGAGGGGTCAGTGGGAGGCCGCCGAGGCCTTGGGATTTTCCTGGGTCCAGAAGATGCGCCACGTCATTCTGCCTCAGGCCGTCAAACAGGTGCTGCCGCCCCTGGCCAACGAATTCATCAACACCATCAAGTATTCATCCATCGCATCGGTCATCTCCATCCAGGAACTCACGTTCCAGGGGCTGCAAATTATGGCCGCCACCCATGTCACCATCGAGGTCTGGCTTACCATCACCGCCATGTATCTCGTCATCTGCCTGATGCTGTCCATGGCCGTCCATCGCTTGGAGCGGCATCTCGCTCGAAAGGGCGCCTGAGGCCTCATCGGAATGGAATTCGGCAACGGTACCCCGTAAAACGACAAAAGGGCACCCCCCGCTTCGGGGAATGCCCTTCTAAAATCGAAAAATCAGTCAGCCCGCAGGTTACACGGTCTTGACGTTCACCGCGGCGGGACCTTTCTGGCCCTGCTCGATGTCAAAGGTGACGCGGTCGCCTTCATTGAGGGATTTGAAACCGGTGGCATTGATTCCCGAGTGATGTACAAATACATCCGGTCCGTTTTCCTGCTCGATGAAACCATAACCCTTGCTGCTGTTAAACCATTTTACGATACCATTCGCCATCGTGACTTGCTCCTTAAACTAAAAAAAAAATTGATGTTCCTCATGTTCCTAACCTCGGGATGCCACTTTGACAAATGGGTCTTCCTTCAGTAATGAAACTGGCCGCACCATTATCCCGGCCATTTTTGAGTTAAACTATATTAGTGCCTGCTCGAAATAAAGTCAAGCAAATAATCGACAGTCATCAATATTCAATCCCCTTCTGGGCCGAAACACCTTCGGCGAAAGGGTGTTTGACCGGATGCATCTCCGTCACCATATCCGCCGCGGCCAGGAGTTTTTCAGGCGCATCCCGTCCGGTGATCAGAACATGCACGTTTTCGGGCCGTTGTTGAAGAAACGCGATGACTGTGTCTTCATCGAGCATACCGTACTTGAACAAATAGGTCATTTCATCCAGGATCACCAGCCGATATTTGCCGGAAGCGATTCTTTCCTTGGCCGTCTCCCAGGCCGACAAAGCCAGGGCGGTGTCTTTTTTAAGGTCGTCGGATTTCCAGGTGAACCCCCGGCCCATCACGTTGAAATCGATCAGGTCGGCCAGGCGAGCGGCCGTTTCGATCTCACCACAGGCCCAACCGCCCTTGATAAACTGAATTATGGACACCTTGAACCCATGCCCGACAGCCCTGAAGGCAAGCCCCAGGGCTGCGGTGGTCTTTCCTTTTCCATTGCCGGTGTTGATCATCAACAGATTTTTTTTCATGCCGTTCCTGTTTTTCAGGGGCGTCATCCGATGGAACCCCATATCCGGTCGCAAGCGGCCGTTGTCATCGTCGCCGATGGGGCGCCGTCCCGCTTCATGCGCTTTGCGATGAGACCGCCATGCGTTGCCTATCGGTTTTCAAACATCTCCCGGGCATGGTCGAGGGTGGCCTGGGTCATTTCCACGCCGCCCAGCATACGAGCGAGTTCCCGGATCCGCTCCGCTTCGTTCAGAGGCTGGATGACCGTTCGCGTTCGGCCTTCGTGGACGTTCTTGGCAATGGCGAAATGGTGATCGCCAAACTTGGCAATCTGGGGGAGATGGGTGATACAGAGGACCTGATGATGCCCGGCCAGGGCAGCGAGCTTTCGGCCCACGATCTCGGCTACGCCGCCGCCGACGCCGGCGTCTACCTCGTCAAAAATAAGCGTCTCCACAGACGCCGTTGCGGCGAGGATCGCCTTGAGCGCCAGGACAACCCGCGACAGTTCACCCCCCGACGCAATGGACGAGAGCGGCTTCAGCGCCTCTCCCACGTTGGGCGCCATCATAAAAACCGCGCGGTCGATACCGGTCTCCCCCACGGCCCCTTCCTCCCAGACCAGCTCGGGATGGGTCGCCTCAGTTGTCGGAATGCGGCTCATCTCAACCTGGAATCGGGTGCCGGCCATCCTGAGCCGCTCAAGTTCCGCCTCGACCTTCCCTGCCAGATCACGACCGATATCGGCCCGCCTCCGGGAAAGTTCCCGTGCCGTCGTCAACAATACCTGTCGATCCCGGACCAATCTTTCCTCCGCTGCCGCGATCTCATCGCTCAAGCCGTCTATTCCTGCAAGCGCCCTGTCGATTTCGGTCAGACGCTCCGTCACTGAAGCGAGGGAGCCGCCATACTTGCGCATGAGAAGGCGGAGACGGTTGAGACGGTCGTCCACGGCTTCAAGCCGCCCCTCATCCACATTGATCGCGCTCAGGTAGCCTCTCAACCCTTCCACGATATCCTCGATACGGAAGGTTGCATCGGCAAGCCCTTCCGCCCGCGGTATCAGCTCCGGATCGATCCGCGCAACCTTCTCGAGCTGTTTCCTGATTTCGATCAGGCGTTCCACAACGGCGCCCTGACCGCTGTAGAGCGCTTCGATGCCGGAGTTCACCGTCTCAAAAAGCATCTCTTTGTTCTTTAACAGCAGCAGTTCCCGTTCCAGCCGCACATCCTCGTCGGCCTGGATATCGGCCGACAGAATCTCCTGCCGTTGGAAGGTCAGAAGATCGATCTCTTCGGTCCGTCGTGCCTGTTTTGCCTTGAGCGCCGCCACCTTCCGGATGAGGGGCTGGATCCGGCCAAACCGTTCTGCCACGACCTTCCGGAGAGACATGAGGCCGCCGAACCGATCGAGGATAAGGAGGTGTTGCGTGGCATCGAGCAGACCCTGATGAGCGTGTTGACCTGAAATGCTCGCCAGGTTCTCCGATATGGCGGTAAGCAACCGGATGGTAGCGAGACGATGGTTGATGTAGATCCGATGCCGGTTGTTTTGAGCGATAATGCGGCGAATCAATAGGCCTTCAGCGGGATCGAGATCGTTCGCCGCCATGACATTCGCCGTTGAGCTGCTTTCGTCGACGTCAAAAAACGCTTCAATTTCAGCTGATTCCTCTCCGGTCCGGATAAAGGCCGTGGCGGCCCGGCTACCCAATATGAGATTCATAGCATTGATGATGATCGACTTTCCGGCGCCGGTTTCACCACTCATGATGGTCAAACCGGCATCGAAGCGGATCCGTAAGTCATCAATAATCGCGAAATTTTTGATGGAAAGTTCCCGAAGCATGGCTGAAGCGCAATAACAATCTTGAAATACTGGTCAATGAGGTTCTTTTTGTGGGTATCTCACACCCGAAGGGTTTTGTAAAGGGGATCCAGGGCACCATCGGCGCTCCCGAACATTCCGTATCCTGCAGTCGCTGCCGCAAAAAGCGCTTGAAGTTGTCAGCCGCCCGGTGTAGTGTTTTTGTGCTATATCCAATATATTCAACTTTCGACCTTCATGATGGGGCGCGGGTGTATCCTCCCGGCACCGGCCTGTGAAAGTCGAAAGTTGAACAATATAGTGATATCCATCATGTCGAGAAAGGAGATTATATGACAACCGAAGCCCAACCCACCCTAGCGGAATTCATCGACAATTGGGAAGAAACTTCCGAAGGGAACCGAAAGGCCTTTCTGAGGCTCAAAGCCCACCTGGCCGCAAAAGACGGCGCCGTACTGACCTTCATTCCCCGAAAGGGCGTTACCTATTCCCTGAGGGGCACGCACCCGCGGCAGACCGACAAATCCCTCTTCGTGATGGTCGACGTCATCGAAGACGCCCCCCGGTGGATCTCTGTCTGCTTTTACGGCGAAATGATCACCGATCCCGATGAGTTGGGAGATTTCGTGCCCGAAGGGCTTTTGGGGGAAGACGCCATTTGCTTCGATATCGAGGAGTGGGACGATGCGCAAATCGGGTACATCGAATCCCGGATCGATGAAGCCTTTGACGCTGCATCCAATGGATGACGGATTCCACCCGCCTCTGGTCCGGACGCGTTTTCCGGCGTTTTTGCCGGAAACCGCGTCCGGACGCCTGAAATGCCCGCGATATCCATCCCTGTCTCCACATTTGGCTTTGACATCGGAACCGGTAATAATATAACTTGCCGTAATGGTATCAAAGCGGCCCGGACACAGCGACGATAAAGATCCGCATGTGATCCGCGACCACCCATACATGATTTCCCTCAAGAACCTGCGTACACGAGCACAGCCGCGAAGAACGCAAAAAAAGGAAACGGATACCCCGGAAAATAAGGGACACCGATCAAACAGCCCAACCTTATCGGTCCCATGACACCGACACGGATAGACACGGGCGGCAATGGCGATATCCCCGGAGGAAACGTCATGAACAGAAGAATTTTGATAGCGGATAACGATCCGAAATCCGTCGACCGGTATATGGATATTCTGGCCGGGGCCCGAACCGCCGTCAATCCGAAAGATCCGGCAACCGAACGCTTTCAGCTGCTCTTTTTCCCAGACGGAGACGCCCTCCTCCAGAATTTCAGGAGCGGTTTCGAACGTGGCGAAGCTACCCCGCTCTGCATCATCGACGTAGCCGACAACAATTTGAACCCACTTCGGATTTTTGATAAGCTCGCGGTGATCGACCCTCGGGTCGCGGTCATTGTCACCGCCGAAGACCCTTTGATCGACGCACTGGAAGCCAACTATGCCATTCCCGACAATCTCTATTGCGTCAGGAAACCCTTCGACGGCTATCTGTTTTTCATTCTCGTCACCACCCTGATCCGGGGATGGAACAGCACCAGCCGCCTGAACGACCGGATCCAGAGCCTGGACGCCGCGCTGGAAGGCGCCAACATCGGCCTTTGGTACTGGAACCTGGAGACCCGCACCCAGACCATCAACAGCCGATGGGCCGAGATGCTGGGGTATACCCATAACGAAATCGATCGTGATATCAAGGCGTGGGAACAGATGGTTCACACCGAAGACCTGCCCTATGTCCGAAAACGGATAGAGGCCCATTTCGCATGGGACGCGCCTTTGTACGAAGCGGAATTCAGGATGCGGACCCGGAACGGGGATTGGAAGTGGATCCTGGCCCGGGGGCAGGTCGTCGAATGGGATGCCGACGGCCGGGTCCTCAAGGTGGCCGGAACCCACATGGACATCAGCGAGCGCAAACTCTTCGAAAGGGATCTCAAACGTCAGCGGGCGCTCCTCTATTCCCTCATCGATTCGATCCCCGATCTGATTTTCTACAAGGACCTGAAAGGGGTCTATCTGGGGTGTAATCCGGCTTTCGGAAAATTTGTCGGCTTCCATCGGCAGGATGTGGTGGAAAAAACCGATTATGATCTGTTTTCCAAGGAGATGGCCGACTTCTTCAGGGAGCAGGATCGGCTGATGCTCGCCTCCGGTCAACCCCGCAGCAACGAGGAATGGGTGGACTACCCCGATGGCCGCCGGGTGCTCCTGGAAACCCTCAGAACGCCCTATTTCGGACCCTACGGCGAAATTCTGGGTCTCGTCGGCATCAGTCGCGACGTGACGGACCGGAAGCAGATGCAGGAAGAACTGAAAAGAGCCAAGGAGAGCGCCGAAAAAGCCAATCAGACCAAAAGCGAATTTCTGGCGGGGATGAGCCATGAAATCCGGACCCCCATGAGCGGGGTTATCGGTATGACGGAGCTTCTGATGGAGACAAACCTCGATCCCGAGCAGGCAAAGGGGCTGGAACTGATCCACAACAGCGCCCACTCCCTGCTTTCCATCATCAATGATATTCTTGACATCTCCAAGATCGAGGCCGGAAAAATCGAGCTCGAGACCATCGACTTCGACCTGAGGGGCATCCTCAGGGATATGAACGGTCTCATGGCCGTCAAGGCCGCTGAAAAATCTCTTTCCTACCGATGCGTCATCGATCCGGACGTGCCGTCCCTGCTGAGAGGCGATCCCGGTCGACTCCGGCAGGTCCTCATCAACCTCATCGGCAATGCCGTCAAATTCACTTCGGACGGCGGCATCACCCTCGAGGTTTCATGCAAAACGGAAAACGACATTCAAGCGAGGATCGGCTTCGTGGTGGCCGACACCGGCATCGGCATTCCCGAAGGTCAAGCCGAGCGATTGTTCGAGAAATTTACCCAACTGGATATGTCGACCACCCGTAAGTATGGCGGCACGGGACTGGGGCTCGCCATTTCGAAGCAACTCTGCGAAATGATGGGCGGTGAAATTCACGTAGAGAGCGAGGCGGGAAAGGGGAGTCGATTTCACCTGACCGTTCTGCTGGAAAAGCAACGCCCCGCCGGGGCATCCGCCCCGCCCCCTCGCCGGGAGCACACCCCTTCCGTAGCTGAATCCGTCGAGAATTTTCCCCAACTGACGGCGCCGCCGGAAAAACGGACAGCGGCGGACGGCGCCCCCATCTTGCTCGTTGAAGACAACGAAACGATCCAGTTGGTCAGCCTGGGGCTTCTCAAAAACCTGGGATACACGGCGGACCTGGCGAAAAACGGCAGAGAAGCCATCGATGCCCTCAAGAAAAAAAATTACCGACTGGTTCTCATGGACGTGGAGATGCCGGTCATGGATGGATACGCGGCCACCAGGACCATTCGTGGAAAAGGGTCACCTGTATTGAACCCGGAGATTCCCATTATCGCCATGACGGCCCATGCCATGCAGCGGGACCTGGACCGCTGCATGGACGCCGGGATGGACGGCTATCTGACCAAGCCGGTCAAAAAGCAGAATCTGGCCGCGATTCTCAAGAAGTACGTGGACGAAATTCCGGAGACGACATCGGTGGTCGTCGTCGAGACGCCTGTTTCAGACGAGGACATCTTTGACGAGGCCGGCATTCGGGAGCGGCTTGACGACTGTGATGACCTGATCCAGGTCGTCATGCGAAGCTTCATCGCCAGCTTTCCGGAACGAATCGCCGAGTTGACCGCCGCCTATCAAAGTCGGGACGGTGAAAAAATTCGTGCGGTGGGCCACAATATCAAAGGATCATCCGGAACCGCCGGGGCGACGGCGATCATGAAAACGGCCATGGCGGTGGAAGACGCCGGCAAAAATGGAAATATGAAAATGATCTCCGGATGTATCGATCAGCTGCAGGCCGACTTTACCCGATTGAAAAAGATTCTGGTCGACAAGCGTATTTTATAAGATCTTTCCTTAATCAACTGAATGCGAGGGTGGCGGAGGCAAACCATGAACAGGTCCAAACCGGCGGCCAAATCCGTCGACATGAAAATCGTTCAAGAGATCTTCGGCAACAACCAGGAATTATTGGGCCGATTTTTCAGGGACTTCATGCGGAACTCTCCCCAGATTCTGTCGGATATCAAGATTGCCGTCGAGGCTCGGGATGCCGACGGCATCCGACGCCATGCGCACAAACTGAAAGGCAGCCTCAGGTATCTCGCCGCCGAAGAAGCCATCGCATGCGCATCGGCACTGGAGGAGATCGGCAGGACGGGGAACCTGGCGGCCGCCCAACGCGCCTTCGAGAACCTGGTCGCGGCCTATGAAGATGTCCGGCGCTTCATTTCCGAAGCCCAGGCGGTGTCGACATCCACGTGAGCGCCCACCGTCACCTTCCCGGCCCGGGCCACCCTCACGCTTCCGGAATCGGATCTGATGTCGGACGGCCTGTCGAAACCTACTTGAATCGTCCCCGGATGGATCGTTTTTCCTCCCCGGAAAGGGACTCCCAATCCTTCAGCTGCCGTTTGATCCGCTGCCGTTCCTGCGGAGAAAGCTCCCGCCACTGTTTGAATCGTTTCTGATAGAGCCTCTGAGATTCCGGCGGCATCCGGTTCAGCCGATCCATCTTTCTCCGCATCTTCTGCTGCTCTTCCGGTGACAGAGATCGCCATTGGCGGAGTTTCTTCTGAAGGCCGGCCTTTTCCTCAGGTGAGAGTCTTTCGTATCGTTCCCGGCTTTTTCCACCCCGCTTTGCCAGCAGAGTGGATTCGTGAAGACTGACCTCGGTGGGATCGGTCACGGCCAACACTGTTCCCCCCGGATCGAACTGAAAAACGACGCAGATCAGAAATGCGGCCGTCCATTTAGCCGTATCACACCACATGTCGTCGCCTCGTTTCATTCGACCGCCGGTCGTCGCCCATAATGGAGTGGCTTGCCGGCTCAACGGTGCCGGTCTCCGGGGCCGCCGTCATCTGTACGAGCTTCTCGAGATCCTCGAATTCCTCCAGTAGATCCAGGTTCCGGATCACTTCCAGGTCCTCCATGAGGATCCGTTCTTCCTTGCCGGACCCGACCGCCATCTGGAACGGAAGCGGTGCGCTTCGCCATGCCCAGATCCCCCCGATAACGATGATTATCAGGCAGACCGCCGCAGCCCGGGCCCATCCCAAAGCCAACCCGGAAAACATCGCTCCCCTGCCACGGCGCCCGAGCTTCTCCGCTTCCAGGGTGCGCATGATGTTCCCCGACAACCGTGCAGCCTCTCCTGTCGTCAGGACCGAAACCGAATGGGTCTTTGATACCCGACCGATAAGATTCAAAAGCGTATCCCGTTCACCCCGGCACTCGGGACAAACCGACAGGTGTCGCTCCAGGCCGTATTTCTCCTTCGGTTTCAACTCACCGTAGACATCCAGCCACAGCCGTTTTTGATATGCATTGCAAGGCTTCATCTTTCGATTCTTTCATCCTCCCCCCATTCCCTCAACGCCGCTCTGAGGGCGCGGGTCGCCCTGAACAGGTGGGTTTTGACCGTTCCTTGGGCCGCCCCCGTCATACGGGCGATCTCCGACAGCGTCAACCCGTGAAACACCTTGAGTTGAAAGACCGTTCGTTGCTTTTCCGGAAGCGCCGTGAGCGCCTTTTCCAGATCTTGTGAAAGAACGCTCCCGAAAACGGCAGCTTGGGGATCGTCGGCCTCGTCCGTCGTCGCCAATTCCTCGATAGCGGGTTCATCAGACGGCTTCCCGCCAAACCGAAGCCCCCTCCCCGGGAAGAGACGCTCCCACCGAATGCGCTTTCTTCGGCGATCCAGGCATGTGTTGACAAGGATTCGATAAAACCATGTGTAGAAGGAAGATTTACCCTTGAAAGCGCCGATGCCCCCCAGGACTTTCACAAACGCCTCCTGGGTGCAGTCCAGGGCGGCTTCCCGATCTCCGTCGCACAGGGTGCAGGCGATGGCAAAGGCCTTGGACTGATAGCGCAGGATCAACAGCTCCGCCGCCGGCCGATCACCCCGGCGAATCCGCCGCACCAACACTTCGTCCGTCGGGACCTGGCAATCCTCCTCATTGTCGGCGCACCGTGTTTCGGCGTTCGCGGGTTTGGTGGATGCACACATCACGAAAGGGCGTCCGATGCCCTCAGGCGCCCCCGAACGCCCGGCGCAGCGCCGCTGTCGCCCTGTCGGTAACGGAAATTCGGTTCGGGGGTATCATGATCGTCCTTTCATTCGATTTCAAACATTTAGACGCATGGGAGAACAAAAGGTTTACTCAGACAATCATTGTTCTCCGGAATCTTCAAATATTCAACTTTCGACTTTCATGATAATGACCGGAAAGAGGTGCCGGGAGGATACGGCCTATGAAAGTCGAAAGTTGAGTTCAAATACATTTCGGGAAGGCGCATGGGCACCTCGAATATTCGAATAAATCGTAAATGGTTGGCCGGAGCCGGCGAGAACGTGCCTTCTTTTTTATCCGCTTGATGACCTGTTGTCAAAAAAAAGATTCTCTGGTAGGAAGACGCAGCTTCCGGAATAAAACGGCAACGACCTGAACCCGACCCGAGTGGAAAAGAAAATGGATTCCCGAACGCTGCGCGCCAACACGCTCCTGATGCTGACGGCCATGATCTGGGGATTTGCATTCGTCGCCCAGCGCATCGGCATGGCCCATGTCGGCCCCTTCACCTTCAACGGCATCCGTTTCGCTCTGGGAGGGCTGTCCCTCATTCCGGTGATGATCGCCGCGGGACGGCCACATCGGGACATCGCTCACCCGTCCTTTCGGTCCGGATCAACAATGCTGATGACCGGCGGCGTTCTGGCCGGAGTCGCTCTGTTTGCCGGTGCGTCCCTTCAGCAGGTGGGCCTCTTGTATACCACCGCCGGCAAGGCGGGGTTCATCACCGGTCTTTACGTGGTTCTCGTTCCCATCGTCGGTCTCGTCTGGAAACAATCCACCGACGTCGGCACATGGTTGGGGGCGTTTCTGGCGGCGGTGGGTCTTTATTTTCTGAGTGTTACCGAGCAGTTCACCATCTCTTTCGGGGACTTCTTAGAGCTTCTTGGCGCTGTGGTGTGGGCCGGCCATGTGCTGCTGATCGGATGGTTTTCCCCAAAAATCAGCGCGATACGCCTGTCATTCATCCAGTTCATGGTCTGTTCGGGGCTGAGTCTCGCAACGGCGGCCGCCACCGAGACGGTGACCCTGCAAGGTCTTGCGGAAGCGATGCCGGCCATCCTGTACGGCGGGATCGGCTCCGTTGGGATCGCCTATACCTTGCAGGTGGTGGCACAGAAACACGCCAAGGCGTCCCACGCCGCCATCATCCTGTGCATGGAATCACCCTTTGCCGCGTTGGGCGGTTGGCTCCTTCTCGATGAGATGATGAGCGGAAGGACGCTGTTCGGCTGCGGCCTCATGCTGTTCGGTATGCTGGTTTCCCAAATCTACCCCCAAATCCTATCCCGGTCGCGCCGGCGCCGGCCCGGAAAAGCCTGAAGCGCTTTCTAACGGCCGCCGCCTTCGAGGACACGGGTCACCTCGGGGATGATGTCAAAAAGATCCCCAATGATGTAGTAGTCGCATTTGCCGATAATGGCGGCATCAGGGTCCGTGTTGACGGCGATGATCATCTCCGAGGACTTCATCCCAGCAAAATGCTGGACCGACCCGGAGATGCCGCAGGCGATGTAAACCTTTGGGTTGACCTTGGTCCCGGTCTGGCCCACCTGGTAGGTATAGGGCACCCACCCCTCGTCCACGGCGACCCGTGAGGCGCCGACGGCGGCCCCCATGGCCCGGGCGCAGTCATGGAGCACCTTGAAGTTCTCACCGCTTTTCATCCCCCGGCCCCCTGAGATGATGACGTCGGCCTCGGCCAGGTCGACGGTGCCGGCTTTGCCGGGCCGCGTGGCCAGGACCGTGAGTCCCGAGGCCGGGGATTCAGGCGCGGCGAAGGGGTGGATCCCGGCCGTCCGGAGCAAGGGAACAGGAGGGACGGCGTTGGCCCGGACGCCGTAGATGTAATGACCGCCCGTCAGTTGGATGTCGGCCATGGCCTTCCCGGAATACTGTGTGGTTCGCGCCACGTTCCGGTCCAGGTCAACGGTCAGGCAATCCATGACCAACGGCGCATCGAGCTGGGCCGCGATGCGCGGCAACAGGTCTCGACCCTGGGGGCTCGTCAGCCCCAGAAGCGTCCCGATCCCGAAGCGGTCCATGGCGTGAACGACGGCATCGGCCCATTCATCGGGGTGCCACGCGCCTTGCGGGGTGGAAATGTCGACAATGTCGGTGACGCCGGATCCCGAAAGCGCATCCCGGTACGCCGGAGTGTCGGCATTCACCACCAGGGCGAACAGTTGGTGTTCGTCGCCGTGGGCCATGGTGATCATCCCGTAGTTGGCGGGCTTGATCTCGTCATCCTTGATTTCAATGAGCAGTCCGATCTTTTTCATGGCGTCATTCCATCTTCATGAGGTTGCGTTGATCGCGCCGGGAACAGGCGTCTGACGGCACGTTGGCACCAGTCCGCTACAGGACCCTGGCCGCTTCTCTGAGGATGCGAACCAGCTCCCGGGCCGCAGCCGCTGGGTTTCCGGTGATCTCTTTGGGGGCGCGGCGCTCCACCACCGGCGCAAGCGAAAGGACTTTCGTGCTTCCGCCGGGCGATGCCGCGGCAAGCTGCTCCAAGCCGATTTTCCTGATCTCCCGCTTGCGGGCCTTGAGAATATCCGGCAAGGTGGGATACCGGGGGGTGTTCAGGCCCCGTCCGACAGCGACGATGCATGGGGTCGTCAGGCGCAGAACGTCCCGGGAGCCCGCCTCCTTCTCGCACTCCACCACAACACCGTCCTCCACCAGGGTGATCTTCACTGCATTGACGGCCGCCGGCGCCCCGAAATGGCGGGCCAGACGGAACATGGTCTGCATGCCCTCGGCGTCGATGGATTCCTTCCCCGTCAGGATCAGGTGGGGTGATCCATCGCCTTTGATGGCCGCTGCGAGCGCCCGGGCCGCCAGCATGCTGTCGACGGGTCCGTCGGTACAGACGAGAATGCTGCGATCGGCCCCCATGGCCATGGCCGATCTCAGGGTGTTTTCGGCGGCAGGCCCGGCCACGCAGACGGCGATCACCTCGGATCCCGGAAGCCGGCTTCTCAGTTTGGCCGCCTCGGTGACGGCGTGCTCGTCGTAGGGGTTCATCAGGAAGGTGATGTTCTCCTCGATCCGGTTCCGGTCCCGAATGGTGATGGTGGCCGCCGAGTCCGGCACATGTTTGACGCAGACATAGATTTTCATGAATCCCATCCCGTTGGTTCAATTGTTTTCCCGTCCCGCGGCGATTCGCGGCAAAACCGCCGGAAACCGTGAGACGATCTGGTCAACAACGGTTTTGCATGCAAAAATGGCCTGTAAAAACAGGCCATTTTTAAATTCATTCAGCGCGCTTTGTCAAGGGTGTCCCCACGGGATCACCCGTTGACGGAGAAGCTGGAGTCGTAATTGATCTCACGCTTTCGGGAGAAAAAGCCCACATCCAGGACCCGGCCGGTGTAGCGCATCTTGAACTGGAAGGGCGTTTTGTCGTGGTCGAGCCCTTGCTTCTCACAGGCATCGATGAGCTCCGCCATCATGGCGCCGACCACCGGCGCGTTCTTGTACTGGTTGCCGCTGGTGCCGACGGCCATGTAGAAGCCGCCCAAATCCGACTTGTCATAGATGGGAATCCAGTCGTCGGAAACGTCGTAGAGATCGCATACGCCCCTGGGCTGATTCGGAACCGGAAGGGTCGGGATCCTTCTTGCCAGACGGTAGCACTGGGCCTTCCACTGCGCTTCGGTCAGCTGGTTGTCCCGGCCGGGGCCGCCCTTGCCGGCATAGAACGCGTCGGGATCGACCCATTCCTTAGGGTCACACTCGGGGTCCTCGCTCCCGATGAGAAACATGTTGCCCACCTCGGGACGGTAATAGCACCCGATGTCGCCGTCGGACATGTGGTAGCCGTCGTTCAGGTAGTCGTAGCCTTCGGGGGAGGGGCAATGCATGACCTCGTGCCGGAGAGCCCTGGTCTTGATGTTGCATCCTTCCCAGACGCCTTCGGCCATCTGGTTGATCTTGAAGGAATGGGGGCCGCCCACGTTGACCACGACGGGAGCGTCGAACTGGGTGCCGTCCTTCAGGGTGATGCCCGTCACCCGGCCGTCCCGGCTCCGGATGTCCACCACCTCTGCGTTGAACATGAACTCGGCCCCGTACTTCTCGGCCGCCCGCATGATGTTGTGGGCGGAGAGGGCCGGATCGTTCACATAACCGCCCTCGGGGCAGAAAATGGCGCCTTCGAGCATTCCGGTCGGCTCATCGAAAAAGGAGGGGTCCTCCGGACGCTTCACCGGCCAGAATTCATGAAGATCGACCACCGGCACCATCTTCAGGACTTCTTCGTTGGTCAGCTCCTTGTATTCCACGCCCACGGCGTCGTAGTGCTTCTTGACCTTCCGCCAGTCATGACCCTGGGATTTGATGAGAAGGGAGCCGGTTTTCATGAACCTGGCCAACCCCTTTTCATCCGCTGCGTTCTCCAGATAATTCTCCCAGTCGTTCCAGTACTTGAATCCCTCGTAGGCAAAGGCCACGCCGTCCTCGGTGGAGTAATGGGCGCGGACGATGGCGCAGGAGCCGGCCGTGGAGCCTTCACCCGCGTCGGGCTGCTTGTCCACGTTCAGTGTCTTGTATCCCTTTTTGGCCAATTCATAAGCGATGGGGGTGCCGATCACACCTGCCCCGATAATGATGGCATCATAAGTTTTAGGCATATTGTCTACTCCTTCTGCAGATCACTTGAATTAAAGAGCGTCTGTCGGTCCGGATACGCCCGAAGGCGCGCGCCCGGCCGCAGCACTATCCGGCCAGGGTCCCCAGCCAGTGGTTAAAACGATTCTCACCCGCGGGTCGGATCCCGAATTCCTGTCCGGCCTCCATGATGGCGTGGACCATGGCGTGGCCGTATCCCCGGGAGCAGGTGAAAATGATGCCGCCGTTGCCGTCGGCGTTCTTCTCCAGGGTCACGATCTGGCAGGGAACGTGGGAGAAGGGGCCCTGCAGCAGAAACGGCGCCGATTTTCCAGGATCGAGGAAATCGAGGGCCGAGAGCTTCTCCGTGATGAAGAAGGCGTTGGGCCCGAAGAGCGCCAGAAAGACCGTCGCCTCGGAGACGTCGGTGTATGCCGGGTCCTCCGGCATGGGCCCGGGAATGCCGGTGAGCTGCCATATCGCCGCCTGGGTGCGGTTCATCCGGTTGATCAGTACACCGTTTTCCAGCGCGCACTGCCCGGGCGTCTCCGGCACCGGAATGTCGTAGGGGCGAAAGTCGGCCAGGTTGGCGCTCTGGAGATCAAGCCGAACCTTGTGACTCAAGTCGACCAGGTAGGGTCCGCTGCCCTCGTCGTCATAGGCCAGAGCTACTTTCCAGTGGTCCCGGATTTCGGTCTGGATCGGCACCTCAGGAAATTGAACGGGGGATTTTCTTTGAATGTCCGCCATAATCGTTACCTCACATTTTCATCCGTTTGCCATCGGGGTCATAGAACGGCATGGGCACGACCTTGGCATACAGGCGCTTGCCGTTGCATTCGTCTTCGAAAATTTCGAGCCGCGAGCCGATGTCCGACAGCTGCGATTCGACCAGGGCCATGCCCACAGCCTCGTTCAGCGAGAAACTCTTCCTCGCCGTGCAGACGTAACCCCGGACCCGTGTGTCCACGATGATGGATCCGTCCTTGGGCGCCCGCTCCGGGTTCTCCATCTTGAAGCCGACCAGGGTCAAACGGCCGGTGTCGCCTTCAGCCTGTCGGAGCGCCACGGCACCCACCGTCCTGGCATCGGTCTTTTGGCGATCCCAGAGAAAGCCCAGGCCCACATCCAGAAGATTGGTCCGCTGTTCGGACTCCGCCCCCAGGATGATGTGGCATTTTTCCATCCGGAGCACGTTCTGGGCCTCGACGCCGAAGTGGGCGATATTGAACGCTTTCCCGGCCTCCCAGAGAATGTCCCACAGGGCCTGCATATAAGACGACCCCACGTGGAGCTCGTATGAGAGTTCGCCCACGAATCCGAGGCGCATGGCCCGGACCGGAATCGCTCCGGCCACGGTGAACTCCCGATAGCCGCTGAAGGGGAAGGCCTCGTTGGAGACGTCGGCATCGGTGACCTTCTCCAGCACCTTCCGGGCGTTGGGGCCCGAAAGGTTGATGACGCCCATGGCATCCGTGAGGTTGACCAGGTTGTAGGACCACCCGTCGTACCGGGTGTGGTAGCGGAACCACTCGACCGTGGCACCGGCGCGGGCGGTGGAGGTGGTGAAATAATAGTCGTTTTCACCCTGTTTGACAACCACGCCGTCGTCGATGACGCACCCGTCGTCATTGCACATGGCGGAGTACTTGACGCGTCCCGCCTTGACCTTGCTCATGTCCGAGACATATACCCGCTGCAGTGCCTTGAGGGCGTCGGGCCCGTGGATCCGGAACTTGCCGAGGGTCGAGCCGTCCAGCATGCCCACGTTGTTCCGAACGTTCAGAATTTCATCCCGGCAGGAGAAGTCATCCGAAAAGTACCGCGCTCGGCGCCACACGCCGATACGGCGGAATACACCGCCGGCCGCCTTCTGGGACTCCGCCACCGGCGTCCGTTTGTGCATGTCGTGGTTGGCGCCGGCATAGGTGGCCAGGAATGTCGGGACCAGGGGCACCCGGACCGTGGTCGGCTGCGGCGGCCTGGTCGGGGAGGCACCGTATTTGGCCACGAAAAGCGGCAGGTTGTGGCCGGGGATGCCGCCCTGTCCGGGGCCGGTGCCGGCCGAGGTGAACCGCTTGATGAGCTCGGGCACGTCAAAGCCCATGGCCATGGCCTGCTTGATGTTCTTGACGGTGGTGTCCTCATCGAAGCAAATGTAAGTCTTCCGGCCCTTTACCGGTGCCGTAACCAGCTTGGTCCCTCGTTCGGGGCCGGGCAGTTCCGCCAGACGGACCTTGGCATCCTCGATCTCGGACGCTGCGTCGACCCCGGTATCGGCGGCTGCCAGAAGTCCGGCCAGATGCCCCGAAGCCTCGATGGCCAAGGCATCGCCCAGGCCCGTCATCCGACCGGCCACATGCATTTTCGCCGGCAGAGTGGTGGGCAGGAAATATCCGGTATGCTGATCATAACGCGTCCTGGCCTGAGCCAGGGTCGCCGGACCCGTAACCGGGGTCAGACCCGCCGAAGCCACCAGCACGTCACAATCGAAATCCCGGGTGACAGTGCCGTTGACGGTGGCCAGAGAAACCTTGTTGACCGTCTTGCATCCGTGGGCCTTGACGGCCACCCATCCCGGGAACACGGGGATTTTTCGTTCCTTCAGGGCCAGCATCAATTCGGGATTCTGTCCGTCTTCCCGAATGTCGGCAATACAGTTGATCTTGAGCCCCAGGTCAAAAAGGTCGACGGCCGCCTCCAGTCCCAGGTCATGGCCGACGCTGAAGACCGCCTGGGTGCCCGGCAGCAGACCGTAGGTCCGGGCCAGACGATGGGCACAGGCCACCTGCATGACGCCGGGGCGTTCGTTGTTGTCAAACAGGAGCGGTCGTTCGATGCAGCCGGTCGCCACGACAATGCCGGCGGCACGGATCTCGATGTATCGCTCGTCGAAGCCGTCCTTCTCATTGCCCACCTGGAAGGCCGTGACCAGGTTGTTGTTGTAGGTCCCGATGACGGAAGCATGGGCGAACACGCGGATGTTGGCGGTCTTCTCCACTGCGGCCGCGAGCTCGCGGGCGCGCTCATACAGGGGTTTTTCACCGTTGTAGAGGGCTGCCCGGTACTCAAAGCAGCCGCCGAGCCATGGTCGGGCTTCGAGGAGGACGACCCGGAGTCCCTTTCCCGCCGCCGCCAGGGCGGCCGTCATGCCGGCGGCGCCGCCGCCGAGCACACAGACATCCGCCGTGGTGAAAACATCGGTGTAAGATCCCTTCATCTCGAAGTCGGGGGAAATCTTTCCGAGCCCGGCCGCCTGCCGCACCTGCTTCATGGCGATGGGCCACACCCACGCCGGCTTGTGCAGGGTCTTGTAATAGAATCCCGCGGGCATCATCCAGTCGAGCTTGTCCATGAAGGCCATCCAGTCCCGTTCGGCGGAGCCAACGACATTCTGCTCGGCGACCGTCATCCCCTCCTTGAGGGGCAGGTTCTCGGTCCGCTGGTTGGGAATGCCGTCCACCGCCATCATGGTGTTGCTGCATTCCCCGTCAAGACTGTAGAGCCCCCTGGGGCGATGGTATTTCAAGCTTCTGGCGAATACCCGGACGCCGTTCGCATACAGGGCCGTCGCCACCGTATCGCCTTTAACCCCCTGAATCGTTCGGCCCTTGTAACTCAGGGTCAACTTCTCCGAAGGGTTGATCCGCAGTGTCGGCAGTGTGTTAAGCCTGTTCATTCTTTTGCCTCCGGTGCTTCCACTTCAAGGTTGGTGACAGTGTTGCGATAGGTGGTGAACCAGGAACCGCAGCCATCCCGATGGAACCACCATTCCTTCTGAACGCCCGCAACGCATTTGTTCATATGGACGTAGTCGCACCAGCTGCGCGGGGTGAGCCCTTCCTCGGCGGGCCGGGGGCCCTTGTCCTCGCCGCCGTACCGGAACTCGTAGCCGTTACGCTTTCCGCAAATGGGGCACGTGAGTGTCAATGACATTGCCAAATCTCCTTATAAAATGCTGTGGCGGGGTCCGCCCCAGTCGTTTTTTGAATGATCAGCCCTTAATTGTCCGGAGTATAGCTCACCAGCGCGGCGGTTTCGCCCATCAACTGGTGCTTTTCGTACCGGCGCAGGTTGAAGGGTTCGAGGATGTCGGGACAGTTGCCGGTGGCCATGAAGGCCGCCAAATGCCTGCCCGCAGCTGAACAGGACTTGAAGCCGAAGTAGCCCCAGCCGCAGTTCATGTAGAATCCGTCGATGGGATCGTTGCCGTCCATGATCGGCGCCATGTCGGGGGTCATATCGGCCAGACCGCCCCAGTGGCGCATGAATTTGACCCCTCGGAGGCAGGGCAGAAATTCCGAGAGGGCCTGGGCCTGGTGCTTGATGTAATAGGCGGTGGTCAGGGTCGTATAGTTGGGCCACGGGTCCATGTGGGCGCCGGTGGCGATCTCGCCCTTCAGGGTCTGGTTGGCGTAGGCGTGATAGGCGCCCGAGGAGACGACATGGTTCAGAATCGGCTTGAGAGGCTGGGTGACCATTGCCTGGATCGTCAGAACACTGATGGGCAGCTTGATACCGAGCATCTTGTTGATGATGCCGGCCGAATACCCGCCTGCGGACACCAGAACCCGGGGGGAATGGATCTTGCCCCGGCTGGTCTCCACCCCGGTGATCCTGCCGTTTTCGGTGTTGATGGCCGTGGCCTCGGTCTGCTGATGGATCTCGGCGCCAAGCTTGACGGCACCCTTGGCCAGGCCCCAGACGACGGCGTCGTGACGGACGATGCCCCCCGGGGGGTGGAACATGGCGCCGTGGATCGGATAGGTGATGTCGGGCGAGATGTTGAGGGCCGGCACCATCTCCTTGACCTGTTTTGCGTCGAGAAGGTGACTCTCGACGCCGTGGAACTGGGCCGTGGCGATGTTCATACGGGCCGCATTCATGGCGGCTTCGCTGTGCATCAGATTCAGGTTGCCGCAGTTGTTGAACATGAGGTTGAAATCAAGATCCCGGGTCAGCACCGGCCAGAGATCCAATGCCTCCTTGTAGAGCGGAACGTTTATCTGAGTCCGTTGATTGGCCCGAACAATGGCCGTGTTGCGGCCGGCGCCCCCGAACCCGATGAAATTCTTTTCGATGACGGCCACGTTTTTCATGCCGTGTTCCTTGGCCAGAAAATAGGCCGTCGCCAGGCCGTGAAGTCCGCCGCCGATGATCACCGCGTCATAGCTGGATTTCAGGCGGGTCTTGTTCCCCCACAGGGGTTTGTACTTGCCAAACATTAGGTTCCCCCTTGATGAATTGATAAAAACGTTAAAAAATCATTCTGTTCGGACATCCTGCCGCGAGGGCGCTGAAAAGAAAAATATTTTTCACTCAACTTTCGACTTAGATAGGCTGGTGCCGGTTACCATCATGAAAGTCGAAAGTTGAATTTTTCATCTATGGAACCGTCCCGAACCGTTCCCGAAAAAAAGGAAGCCCTCCTCTTCCCGTAGAACCTCAGGCGACAGGGCCTTTGAGTAAGCCA
>NZ_JBFXGG010000037.1:0-32135 GCF_050178255.1 Desulfococcus sp.
GATCGGGGGTGCTTCACCGAAGAGGTGGGGTTGTTCGCGGGACAGTTCGTCTTCAAGGCCAACCCCGAGATCATCAGGAAGCTGCAGGAGAACGGGGCGCTGCTGGCCGAAGAGCGCATCAGGCACTCATATCCGCACTGCTGGCGCTGCAAGCAGCCGGTCATCTTCCGGGCGACGCCCCAGTGGTTCATCTCCATGGACAAGACGGCGCTCAGGGACCGTTCCCTGGCGGAGATCGACCGGGTCCAATGGATACCCAGCTGGGGGCGGGAGCGCATCTACGGCATGATCCAGAACCGGCCGGACTGGTGTGTTTCGCGGCAACGCGCCTGGGGGGTGCCGATAACCGTCTTTTTCTGTGAAGCGTGCGGTGAGGTGATCGTGAGCGAGGAGATCGTCGCGCATGTCTACAATCTTTTCCGGGAGCACGGGGCCGATGTGTGGCTGGAAAGGGATGCTTCCGACCTGGTGCCGCCGGGGACGGTCTGCGGCAAATGCGGCGGCCGCACCTTCACCAAGGAGACCGATATCCTGGATGTCTGGTTCGACTCGGGCGTCAGCCATGCCGCGGTTCTGGAGGCCCGCGACTATCTATCCTGGCCGGCGGACCTTTACCTGGAAGGCAGCGACCAGCATCGGGGATGGTTTCACAGCTCTCTTTTGACGGCTGTTGGGAACCGACAGGCGGCGCCTTACAAAGCTGTCCTGACCCATGGTTTTGTCGTGGACGAGCAGGGACGCAAGATGTCCAAATCCGTCGGCAATGTGGTGGCGCCCAAAGCGGTGATCGACAGATACGGCGCCGAAATCCTGAGGCTCTGGGTTTCCGCTTCCGACTACCGTGACGACGTTCGCATCTCCGAGACGATCCTCAAACAGTTGAGCGACGCCTACCGGCGGATTCGAAACACCTGTCGATTCATGTTGGGAAACCTGTCTGATTTTATGCCGACCCAAAATGCCGTAACTTATGACATGATGCTCGACATCGACAAATACGCACTGCACACCCTTGGCGCTCTGGTGGAAAAAGGACGAAAGGCCTATGATGCCTACGAGTTTCATGTCATTTATCATGCGCTTCACAACTACTGCACGGTCGATCTGTCATCCTTTTATCTCGACATCCTCAAAGACCGGCTCTATACGTCGCCCCCCGATTCGATCGAACGGCGGAGTGCCCAGACGGCCATGTACCGGATTCTGGATGCGGTGGTACGGTTGATGGCGCCTATCCTGCCCTTCACCGCCGAAGAGGTCTGGGCCCATATGCCGGATGTGACGGGGCGGCCCGAAAGCGTTCACCTGCACGCCATGCCCGATGCCGATCCGGCCTGGAAAAACGACGCCCTGGCGCGGCAATGGCGGCAGTTGATCATGGTCCGGGGGGAGGTCACCAAGGCCCTCGAGGCATCGCGGGCCAAAAAAGAGATCGGCCACCCCCTGGACGCCAGGGTCACCATCGGGGCCTCGGGCGATCTCCTGGCGGTCCTGCAGGCCCATGAGGCCGACCTGCACACCTACTTCATCGTTTCACAAATTGAACTCGCCAAGGCGCCCTTCGAAGCGGGTTTTCTCAGCAAGGAGATCGATGGGCTCGCCATCGACGTATCGACGGCTCCCGGTGAAAAATGTGAACGCTGCTGGGTGCACGACCTCACGGTGGGTACCATCGCCGACGCGCCGACCATCTGCAGCCGCTGCAAATCCCAGATCGATGCCCTGTAACGGAATGTCGGGGGAGGACGCTGTTGTCGTCCCCCCCTTTTTTCTGCCGCCGCAAGCCATGGACGGTCCCGGCGGCCCTAAAGGAGCGGATTCCCATCGACAATCGCAAATATCTTCGACTGGTTCTGATCAGTGGTGCCGTCATCGTCATCGACCAGGTCACCAAGGCCTATATTCTGAACGCCATACCGCTGTTCGATTCTATACCGGTGATACCGAATCTTTTCAGCATTACCCACATACAGAACCCCGGCGGAGCCTTCGGACTCCTGGCCGACCAGGCACCCTGGATTCGAAAGGGCGTTTTTTTGATTCTGTCCTCGGTCGCGGCAGCGATCGTCCTCTACTTCCATCACAAGACGCCCAAAACCCATCCATGGCTGGCTGCCGGATTGGCTCTGATCTTCGGGGGTGCGGTCGGCAATCTTATCGATCGATTCCGATTCGGCAGGGTCGTCGATTTTCTTGATTTCCACATCGGCAACGCCCACTGGCCGGCATTCAACGCGGCGGACAGCGCCATTACCATCGGTGTGAGTATTTTTGTTGTCCACCTGGTGTTCAACCGGATGCCGGAATAGCACCGAAAGGGCCCCATACCCATGCCTGAGATACCGTACAACCGTTTCACGCAGTACCTCGGCGAAACCCCGACGGACAAGCTTGCCCGGATCTGGCTGATTCACGGGGAGGAGGCCCTTTGCAAGGACGCGGCCGACGGGTTGGTAAACCGCCTGCTTCCCGGCCCCGAGAGGTCCGTATCTTACGATATCGTCGATAACGACGACATCGGGCTCGCCGTCGAGCGGGTCAGCACCTTTTCACTCTTCTCCGTCGCGCGTGTCATTGCGCTCATGGATTCCCGGATCTTCTATTCACGGGAAGACCATCAGAAATTGTTCCGGAAAGCCCGGGAGGCCATGGATGACGAACAGGTCCCAAAGGCTGCCCGGCATTTTCTGGCCGCCCTGGGGCTCGTGGGTCTTTCGCCCGCGGACGCAGGGCTTCTGGCGTCCGACGCCAAGGGTGGCCGAATGGACCCGGATATCTGGGGGGACGGCGCATGGGTTGCGACGTTGTCGGCCTGGTGCCTTGAAAAGGGGCTTTCTTCCCCTGCCGATACGGATCGATCCGCCGACCTGCAGCAGGCGGTGGAAGGGGGGTTCCCAACCGGCAATTATCTGCTCATCACGACAGATCTCGTCGACAGACGTCGCGGGCTCTACAAGACCATCCTGGAAAAAGGCGTGGTCGTGAACTGTTCGGTACCCATGGGGTCCGGACGAAAGGATGTCGCGGCTCGAGAGGCCCTGCTGGCCGATCACGCCCGATCCATCCTTTCGGAAAGCCGGAAACAGATGGCGCCTGCCGCCTGGCGGATGATGCTGGAGATGATCGGCTTCGATCTTCGCGGTTTGACGACGGGCATGGAAAAACTGATCCGCTTTACCGGGGACGCACCGATCATCACGGCGCCGGATGTGGCGGCGGTTCTCAGACGGACACGCCGGGATCCGGTGTACGAATTGACCGGCGCCCTTTCTGAACGGAATGTCGAAAACGCCCTATTCTACCTGGACGCCCTTCTGGAAGAAGGGTTGGTGCCGCTGCAAATCCTGGCGGCCATGGTCAACGCCGTGCGGCGGATGGTCCTGGCATTGGGGTTCATGACGAGCCCGGGGGGATCGACATGGAAAAGGGGCATCAGTTACACCGATTTTCAGCGGTCCGTCATGCCCGCAGTGACGGCATACGACGAGGCCCTTCTGACAGCCTTGTCCGAGTGGGACGAAACCCGTGAAACGGACGCCGACGGCCCGGATGTTTCCAAGAAGCCCCGGCGAGGCGCGGCCAAACCCAGGACCGATCTGCTCATGGCCCCCAAAGGCCGCAGTCCCTATCCCGTCTACTTGTTGCTCAAAAATGCCGAACGCTTCACCCTCGCCGAACTGATCGAGATCCTGAAGAATCTGCAAGAGACCGACATAAATCTTAAAACGTCCGGGGGGTCCCCCAGGCGGCTTCTGGAATCGGTCATCATCCGAATCTGCCGGGGCCGATGACGGTCAGGTCGTCTTCAGCCTCAATCAATCAAGGAGAACAGCATGATTCCCAAAACCAAAATCATCTGTACCATCGGCCCTGCCAGCAGCTCCCCTCAAGTGCTTCGAGAGCTCATCGACAGCGGCATGAGCGTGGCCCGCCTCAATTTCTCCCACGGCACCCATGAAGAACACCGCCGCATGATCGAGACCGTTCGGGGTTTGTCCGATACCCTGAAAAAACCGGTGGCCATTCTTCAGGACCTCTGCGGTCCCAAGATCCGGGTCGGCGACATCCCCGAGCCGGGGATCCGCATCGAGCCCGGCCAGACCCTGTATTTAACCAGTCGGAATGTGGCGGGTACCCAGGAACGGGTATCGGTTTCCTATCCGGATCTGCACCGGGAGGTTCGAGCGGGCGACGTCATCCTTCTCGCCGACGGCATGATGGAGTTGACCGTCAAAGAGACACTTGCCGACGAAATCCGATGCGAGGTGATCACAGGCGGCGTCCTCACCTCCCACAAGGGCGTCAATCTGCCCACCGGCAGCGTCAAGGTGAAAGCCCTGACCGACAAGGATCGTGAGGATCTGGCCTTCGGCCTGGAAAACGACGTGGACTACGTCGCCTTGTCGTTTGTCAGACAGGCCCGGGATATCCGGGAGTTGAAAGAGATTATCGCCGCCGCGGGAAAGGACACCCCGGTTATCGCCAAGATCGAAAAACACGAAGCCATCGCCAACATGGACGAGATCATGGCTGCGTGCGACGGGATCATGGTGGCCCGGGGGGATCTGGGCGTCGAGATTCCTTTGGAGAACGTTCCGGGCATCCAGAAACGACTGGTCTCCGCAGCCAATGCCAAAGGCAAGCCGGTGATCATCGCCACGCAGATGCTGCGATCCATGGTCAAGGCGCCGAGACCGACCCGGGCCGAGGCCACCGACGTCGCCAATGCCGTTCTGGACGGCGCCGACGCCATCATGCTTTCGGAGGAATCGGCCAGCGGGGACTTCCCGGTGGAGGCGGTGCGATTCATGGCGCGCATCGTGGTCAGTGCCGAAAGCAATTTCCCGCATCGGCGCTTCCTTGGCATGATGCCGCACAAAGACGTGTCCGAATCCGTGGCCCATGCCTCGTGTGTTCTGGCCAACCATCTGGATGCCGCCGCCATAGTGGCCACCACGAGATCGGGGTTCACGGCCATGCAGATTTCCCGTTTCAGGCCCGGATGTCGGCTTATCGCCCTATCGCCCGAACCCGGAACGATCCGTCGACTCGCCCTCTTCTGGGGATGCATACCCAGCTACGTCGAGGAAACCCGGAACACCGACGAGCGCATCGAGAAGGCTGCGATCTCGGCTATCGGGACCGGAAACGTCCAACCGGGCGACCTGGTGGTCATCACCACCGGACATCCCGTCTGGGCCGCGGGCACCACCAACATGATACGGGTGAAGCAGTTGTAGCACCCACAACCGGCAGAACGGCGCCCACCCGCGGCAGGCTATTCTTTCACGCGCTCGACATATTCCCCGGTCCGGGTATCGATGCGCAGCATTTCGCCTTCATTGATGAACGGCGGCACCTGAAGCACGTACCCGGTTTCCAGGGTGGCGGGCTTGGTGCTGCCGGCAGCGGTGTCCCCCTTGGCCCAGGGCTCGGCCTCGATCACCCGAAGGTCCACAAAGTTTGGCAGGGTCAGGCCGATGGGTTTCCCCTCGAAGAGGAGGACGTTACAGACCGTGTTGTCCTTGAGGAAATTCTTGCTGTCGCCGACCTGGTCCTCGGTCATCAGTACCTGCTCATAATTGGAGGTGTTCATGAAACAATAGGTGGTACCGTCGTGATACAGATATTCCATCTCCTGCTCTTCCAGATTGGCCTCGTTGAATTTGTCCCCCGAACGGTAGGTTCGCTCGAATTGATTCCCGGTGACCATGTTCTTGAGCTTGCACTTGTAAAGCGCCTGTCCCTTGCCGGGCTTGACAAACGAAAATTGCGTTATGATATAAGGATCACCGTCGATTTCGATTTTAAGACCTTTTCTCAGGTCGCTGCTTTCATACATGTTGGGTCTTTCCTCCTGAAGCATGTGGATTGTTAAGGTGAAAACTGTTAAGGTGAAAAAAACTCAGGATATGGGATCGGGCGCGGCGGCCCTGCGGGCTTCGTCGATAAACCGTCGCACACGCGCCATGTCTTTTCGGAAACGGATGGGGCGGCCTTTGGCATCCAGGGCATTGGTGCCGGTGCAGGAGTCGACTCCCGCGGGTCGAACGGCAAGGACGGCCTCATGCACGTTCTCGGGCGAAAGGCCTCCGGCCAGAATGACGGGAATCGGGCTCCATGCCGCCAGCGCCTTTGCGACGCACCAGTCGCAAGTCCGGCCCGTGATGCCGACAAATCCCTTTACGGGCTGACGATCCTGTGAACCCGAAGGCGCGAGAACCAGGGTGTCCGTCAGGAAGATATCGCTGATCGGCGCGAACATCTCCGCCAGCGCGAGGCTGGGCACCGCCCCTCCCCTTCCCGAAGGCCCGACGGGAATCGCCCGGATGATGCCGACGGTCGGATAGCGCCGTCGAATCTGCTCCTGCAGAAGGATCATATTACGGCATTCCGGTAAGATCCCTGGCCCGTCGGACAGGGCATCGCAGAAATGGACATACTCCGGCTGATAATGGTCGAGGACCCGGAACACGGTTTCCGGGGTGTTGAAAAGCGGGATGATGCTGTGGCGGGCGCGTCCGCGGGAGGCATCGACAGCCGCTTTGACGCCGGCATCCCGCCATCCGGATTCACTCGTCAATACGCTCCCGATGTGATCGACGCCCATGGAAACCAGCGTTTCCGTCTCCTCGGGTGTCTGAATCTCGTAAATCTGGACAATCATTCGACGGCAATCATCGCGTAACGGCAAAAAAAGGTTCGGGATACAATAAGGGTTGACGGTCAGTGTTTCCGCGCCCGACGTCGGCTGTCGGGCACCGCCGTCGTCAGGCCTTCAGCGCCGGCGGACGACGGCCGGTCGGGTTACGATTTAAGTTGACTTTTAGGGCGGTGTTTACCATATTCGGCTTGTTTCCGCAAACCGTTTCATGCGGAAACGACGTGATTCAATGGGGTTGACCGGTCAGGCCCCGATACCCCCACCAATCTCAGGAGCCACAGGACATGATTATCATCATCGATTTCGGTTCGCAATACAATCAGCTCATCGCCAGGAGGGTTCGGGAGAGCCGGGTATATTGCCAGATCACGGCGCCCACCCTTACCCTGGACGAGATCGAGGCGCTTCGTCCGGAGGGCATCATCCTTTCAGGCGGACCGTCGAGCATCTACGCCGAGAACAGTCCCAGGACGGATCCGGGGATCTTTGAACTGGGCATTCCCGTGCTCGGCATCTGTTACGGCATGCAGTTCATGATCGATGTCCTGGGGGGAAAGGTGCGGGGCGCGGGAAAACGGGAATACGGATTTGCCGAGTTCACCGCCGGGCAATCCGAGGGACTTTTCAAGGGGATATCGGAGCGAACCATGCCGTGCTGGATGAGCCACGGAGACGCAGCCGAAACCCTGCCGCCGGGATTCGAGATCATCGGGTCCACCCGGAACACGAAAATCGCGGCCGTGGCCCATCCCGGGAAGCGGCTGTTCGGGCTCCAATTTCACCCCGAGGTGGAGCACACCCCCAAAGGGAAGCGGATTCTCGAAAATTTCCTGTTTGACATCTGCGGATGCAAACCGGAATGGACCATGACATCGTTTGCCGAGGAGGCCGTCGCGGCCATCCGTGAGCAGGTCGGCGACAAAAAGGTGATCCTGGGGCTGAGCGGCGGCGTCGACTCCTCCGTCACCGGGCTGTTGATTCACCGGGCCATTGGATCGAACCTCACCTGCATCTTCGTCGACAACGGCCTGCTTCGAAAAAACGAGATGGAAAAGCTGAAGATATCGCTTCGGCAACACCTCAAAATGAACATCCGCTTCGTCGAGGCAAGCGATCTGTTTCTCGACGCCCTTTCCGGCGTGGCGGATCCGGAGCGGAAGCGAAAGATCATCGGCAGGATCTTCATGGATGTCTTCGAGGCCGAGGCCCGAAAGATCACGGATGTCGAATTTCTGGCACAGGGCACCCTCTATCCCGACATCATCGAGTCGGTTTCGCCCTTTGGCGGGCCCACCGCCGTGATCAAATCCCATCACAACGTCGGCGGACTGCCCGAGAAGATGCAGCTCAAGCTGGTGGAGCCCCTCAAGTTCCTTTTCAAGGACGAGGTCCGCCAGCTGGGTGAAGCCCTCGGCCTGGATGAGGAGCTGGTCTGGCGACAACCCTTTCCAGGTCCCGGACTCGCCATTCGGGTCCTGGGGGAGATCACGAGAGAGCGTCTCGATGTTCTCAGAGAGGCCGATGCCGTTCTGCTGGAGGAGATTCGAAAGAGCGGGTATTACCGCAAACTCTGGCAATCCTTCGCGGTATTGCTGCCCATCAAGAGCGTCGGGGTCATGGGGGATCAGCGGACCTATGAGAACATCCTGGCCGTCCGGGCCGTCACCAGCAGGGACGCCATGACCGCCGACTGGGCCAGGTTGCCCCATGATCTTCTGGGGACGATTTCCAACCGCATCATCAACGAAGTGAAAGGCGTCAACCGGGTTGTTTACGACATCAGCTCCAAGCCGCCCGCAACCATTGAATGGGAATAACGGACTATGAATCAGAAATCATCGTCATCCGGCTTCAGGCTCGGCTCCGACGATGAGGGGACGGACCCCTATAAAGAATACGTGCCCCCCAAGCCCGGCCGTCGAGGCAACGAGGATCCCCGCGTCGCGAAGTTGAGCCGACGCCTGACGATTACAAGCCTCCTGATGCCCGTGCTCGTCGCGCTCATGGTGGTGCTGGGGTACGGGCTCCTGGAAAAACGTGCCGCGAAAATACGAAACGACGACACCCAGACGGTTCAGGCGCTGATGGCGGAGCTTTCCGAACTCGAGGCCGCCTCCGGACGCCTGGAAGAGCAGGTTGCCGAAACGGCCCGAAGGCAGGAGAGCCTGAACCAGCGGATGATCGAGAGGGAAACCCCCATGAACGAAGCGTTTCTGGCCTTCGAAAAGATGTCGGAGACCCTCGGAAAAGTTGAAGAAAGACTGAATGGCATCGACGAGAAGCTGGGACGGGCGGAGGTCCGTTTACAGCGGATCGACGCCGACAAGGCCAATGCCGACCGGGTAGCGGCGCTGGAAAAAGCATTCGAGGATCTGAAAAAGACGGACCTGGCCACACGCGATGCGCGCCTCGCAGCCCTGGAGGGCGACATCGAACCGGTGAAGTCGGATCTCCAGAGGATTCAGGGCGTACTCTCCGCCATCGAGGAGGACCGCACCCGGGATCGGGCCGAACTCCGGGAAACCGTCGAAAGCGCCAAGGCGGAACTGGGGGGTCTGTCAAAGGACTACCGGCAGTTGAAGAAGGACCTGGTCGATGTGCTCTCGGGGACCATCGATCAGAAGGAGCTCAATCGGGCCGTTCAGAACATGGAAAAGAATTATCGGGCCGAGGTGAAAGGCTTGACCCGAAGCCTCGATGCCAAGGATCGGACCCTATCCCTGCTGCAGTCGCAGATCAAAAACCTGGAAAGCCGTGTCGCGGCGCTGGCCCGGAGCCGGACCCCTTTGGGAACGCCCAAGCCCGGAGCGTTCATCGAGCAGAACATCGACTGAACCGTCTCCGGCAGATCCCGGCGGCACCTGAACCAAGCCGGGCAAGGATCTGAAGTCCCCCCCGACATGACGGCTGAATCGCGAACCAGAGGGGGCATGCTCCCGCGCTCATCCCATCAGCGCTTCTATCCTCGGGATATCTTCCGGGAGATCGACCTCGGGCGAATCATAGGGCGTGACCACAATCCTGATCTTGTGGCCGTATTCCAGGGCGCGCAACTGTTCCAGCTTTTCAATGGCCTCCAGGCGACCCTCGGGAAGTTTTCGAAACATTTCCAGAAAGCCCCGGGTATAGGCATAGACGCCCAGATGTTTGTAGGTGTCGAAAGGGATTCCGGAATCGCGGCCAAAGGGTATGGGCGATCTGGAGAAATAAAGCGCATATCCGCGGACGTCGAAGGTGACCTTGACATCCTTGGGATTGGTGATCTCCCGGGGATCGACGATTTTATAGGCCAGGGTCGTCATGCCCGCCTCGCCATCCGAAAAAAACGGGGCCGTGACGTGCTTCAGGCACCTGGGATCCAACAGCGGCTGATCCCCCTGGACATTGATGACGATGTCGTCCATGGCGAGCGCCATCCGGGCGGCCGCCTCCGCGACCCGGTCCGTCCCCGAACGGTTCTCCCCCGAGGTCATGACGGCTCGGCCGCCGAAGCCGCTTACCGCTTCCGCGATCCGCTGATCGTCCGTGGCAACCACCACGTCCGTGACGTTTTTTGCCCCAAGGGCGGCCTCGTAGACCCGCTGAATCATGGGTTTACCCAGAATCAGGGCCAGGGGCTTGCCCTCGAACCGGCTCGAGCCGAACCTCGATGGAATAATGACGGCGATCTTCATCTGACGGATTCTCCATTCCGTGTCGAATGAAACATTCAAGGTGACTTCTTTTAGGGCGTTGGGATCATCGAATCAAGCATTTTTTGCATCAATCAGGCTGAAGACTGAATAGGCTGAAGGGGCATAAACGCCCCGTTCATCAAAAATGCACCCTTCAGTCTTTTCAGCTTTCCTTATGGTGAGCGGAAAGACGCTGAAGATGATAAAGGGCATAAAGGCTCCATTCGTCAAAGACGCACCCCTTCAGCCTTCAGTCTTTAGCCTTCAGCCTTCAACTACTCGTCAGAACGGCCAGAGGCAGCAGCCGCTCCGGCGTTTGAATTCGCCTTCGCATGATGAGAGCTGTTGACGATATTGCAGGCTTCGGCGTCGAACGGACCCCGCAATCCGCTTCAGCCCCGGTTTTTTCCGCCAGGATCCCCGATTGTAGCCCGCGTGCCCTTCGTGATAAGCGATATAAAGGTGGTAGGCATCACTGTTGGAAATGCCGCAGCGGATACGGCTGAGACGGCAGTACCACCCGACAAAATCGACGGCGTCGCCAAAATCGTCCCGATCCGCGAAACGACTCCCGGCCTGGGATTGGTATTCGTTCCATGTGGCGTCGAGAGCCTGCGGGTATCCGTAGGCCGAGGACGGTCGAGGCCCCGGGAAGATGAACAGGCATGTGGTTCGCGGGGGTTTTGCATCGGCCCGGAACCCGGATTCCCGGTCGATGATGGCCATGATTACGGGAATGGGAATTCCCCAGCGCTCGCCGGCGGCGGCGGCGTCATCGTACCATTCGGGCCGTTCCCGGAAGATGTCGCAGAGGTTCCTGGTGTGCCTGGGCGGATGAGTTGCGCATCCGCCTGATATCAGGAGGAGCGCCGTGACGGCAAGGATCAGGGAGGGCATGACAAGTCGTCGCATGAATTTACTATCGCCCGCGTCAGCGGGCGATGTCAACTCCCGATTTTTGCCGGATTCACGCTTTGGGTTTCATGGCATCGGGCATTTTTACCGCGACGACTTCCCCCCGGGCGCAAACCTTTCCACCGGCTGACAGCGTCGATTCGATGATGACTTTTTTCCCCTTGATCTCCTTGATTTTTCCGCGGATTTCCAGAGGTCCGTCTATCGGGGTCGGTGCGAGAAAATCTACGTGAAGAGAGGCCGTCACGAACCGCAGCGCCGGTTCGGTGTCCATTCCGCGTCCCTCGGCCCTATATGCGGCTGCGGCGGCCGTACCGGTGGAATGGCAGTCGATCAGGGACGCGATGAGACCCCCGTAAACATAGCCGGGTATGGCGGTATGATAAGGTTCAGGCGTATAATGGGTGACGGTTTCCTCCCCATCCCAGTAACTCTTGATCTGGTGCCCCTTCTCGTTCAGGCGTCCGCATCCGTAGCAGTGGCTCACGTCATCGGGATAGTAGTCTTGAAATGCGCGTTCGGTCATATGGTTCTCCTTTCGAAATGTTACGGTTGGAAAATCGCACGCTAAAGAGACTCATCTCAATAGCACGTTCCGACCCTTGACACAAGAGGGGGATCGCAATTATTCTATCGTAACATGCAGTCTCTCTTTAGGCTGAAGACTGAAGGGGTGCGCCTGTGACGATCGTCGCTTTTATGCCCCTTCAGTCTTCAGTCTTGAGCCTTCAGTCTTTTAAAGCGACTCAAGGAAAGGCGCGGACAATGCTGAAATCGCCGGTTACCCGAAAGGACTGGAAGGCATTTTTCAGGAAAATGCCCGTGGTGATTCTCGTGCTGATACTGGTGATGCTGGGGATACGGTTCGTGATCACCGGCTTGTTTCACTGGTTATACGGCGGGTAGCATCGATGTTATGGGTAATCAAACAGGTGCTGTTGATCCTGGCGGGATGTTTCTTCCTGGCCTTCGGGGTGTCGATCTTGATTCAATCCTACAGCCTGAAGGACCCCTTTTCCTTTGTGCTGACCTTTTTCGGCTCGAATCTCATGATTCTGATCAGCGCCGCCATCCTTCTCGGCCTGATATGGCG
Organism: Desulfococcus sp.; assembly: GCF_050178255.1. NCBI lineage: Bacteria > Pseudomonadati > Thermodesulfobacteriota > Desulfobacteria > Desulfobacterales > Desulfococcaceae > Desulfococcus > Desulfococcus sp. The sequence goes on from NZ_JBFXGG010000037.1 coordinate 12,347, forward strand.
TCTTGTGTCGGTCTACCGTGAACTGCGCAGACGTCAGACCGAGGCCCCCGTCGCGCCGGACGAGGATGGGGGCGAATGAGCGACGCCCCGGACGGCGGGCATGTGCTGATCCGGCCGTCCGGGAGACACCGCGACGTCAGAATTTCAGGGAAAGCTCCATAACGTGGAAATCCACACCCGGGTTGCTGTCGTAAATGTTTGCATTGGAGATGTGCTGCCATGCATATCCGATCATGAGGGACTCGCTCAGGTTGATCCTGAGACCGAGGTCGGATGAGAAAGCGAACCAGCCCCCGAGATCGGCCTGCCCATATCGATGATCACTGAGGGCGCTCGGCCGGACGGATCCAAAGGCCGTCAGCGGACGCCATGGAAATTCCAATTCGAGTTGCGGACCGACGCCCACCATGAGCCCGTCGTCTCCGGCAGCGTGCAGCAGGCTCCCGGCAATGACAAGCGCAGACTTGAGAGACCACCCCCCGCCCCATTCCAGATGAGGTGGAAGACCCACCCTGCCGTTGATTTCGTAAAGATGAAAATACTCCAGGGTCGAATCCGCATCGAAGCCCATTCTTACGGAAATATCCAGCGGCGTGAATTCAGCCGCGGCGGCGGCAGGTATCATTGCGGCAACGGCGATCCAAACGGCCATGCCCATCCCCACAAAGGCGTTTCTCATCGTTTTCATAGATTTTTCTCCTTTTATTGATGCTATAGGCTGAAGACTGAAGACTGAAGGCTGAAGGGGCATAAAAGCGACGCCCTTTACAGGATGTCTATCCCTTCACAACCGCTATCTTGACGCTCTTGCAAAAAAAAAAATCAGCATCGAGGTGCTATCCGCATTGTATTGCTGTTGTACGAGTACACCAGCGCTGTAATCTGTGTCAAATTTTGGCTAAGCGACGTTATATTATATCAACCTTCAGTCTTCAGCCTTCAGTCTTCAGCCTTCTATGGTCTTTTTGTTCCGAGGGCAAAAAGAAAATGAACCGCTGAACCTCCCTGTCCGGGAGGCCGGGGCGTCCTAAAACTGACTTGACACACGCCCATTTTAAGCCTATCTAAAGTCTTTTAATAATCATCTTCAAGGAGTATGGAATGAGAATCGCATTTCCCAGCACGGAAAAACTCGGGCTGGACAGCCCGGTCTACGCGCATTTCGGATCAGCGCCATATTTTGTAATCGTCGACGCCGACGGCGGCGGCGTGGAAACCGTCGAAAACAAAGATCTCCATCATTTGCACGGTAATTGTCAACCCCTGCGTGCCCTGGGAGGAATATCCGTCGACGCAGTCGTTGTCGGCGGCATCGGACGCGGCGCACTGACGAAACTGAATCAGGAAGGGATCGTCGCATATCGGGCCGTTGAGGGATCGGTTTCGGAAAACCTGGCATTGATCAAAAACGACGGACTTCCCCGGTTCAACATCGACCAGACCTGCCAGGGCCATGGCCGCAACGGCGAATGCATTCACTGAAGGGATGATGACATGAATCAGCAACAGTCCGCAGAGTCGGCCGGCGCGGCCGAAGTCCACAAAATGTTGGCGGAGTCGGGATATTCCGACAAGGCTATCGCTTACTACATTGAAAAGCCCTATATGGGCGTCATCCCCGACGCCGATCAGGCCTCTCACATGACCGGAACCTGCGGGGACACCATGGGGATCTATCTGAAGATCGAGGACGGCGTCATCCAGGACGCGCGGTATGAGGTGATGGGATGCGCGGGAGCCGTATCCGCGGCCATGGCCGCCGTGGACCTCATCAAGGGGAAAACCATCGAGGAGGCCGGAAAACTGAATGACGGCGATATTTTCAGGGTTCTCAAGGAGATCCCCGCAAAAAAACATCACTGCATCCAGTTGGCGGTCAAGACGCTCAAAAAAGCGCTCGACGAATATCAATCCAACGGATAGCCGCCCGGAACGTAATGCCGTCACGGAACGTCAACACTATCGGAGGAATGCCATGCCGCTGTTCGAATTTTTGTGCGGAGATTGTGGAAAAACCTGTGAGATCCTTGTAAGATCATCCGATGAACCGCCGTCTTGCCCGGATTGTGGAAGCAGTCGCCTGAAAAAACTGCTGTCGGTTCCCTCCGCCGTATCGGGGGTCGCCCGCCATGGGATACCGGGCCCCGGCGATACGGGATGCTGCGGGGCCACGCCCGGACATGCCGGATGCGCCGGTCCCGGAAGCTGCTGCGGACGTGCCGGGAGATGACTGCATACCGCACTAACGTAAGCAAGGAGTGAATCGTGAAAAACATACTCGTATTGGGTGCGGGTTTCGTCACCCGGCCTTTGGTCGCCTATCTGCTGAATCAGCCGGATATCCGCCTGACTATGGCCACCCGGACCGTCGAGAAGGCTCTGAAGGTCATCGACGGTCACCCCAACGGTAACGCCGTCCAGGTGGACGTGCAGGATCGCGAGGCCCTCGAACGGCTTGTCAAGTCGGCGGACATTGTCATCAGCCTGCTGCCCTGGATCTATCACGTGGACGTGGCCGGACTGTGCCTGGTTCATAAAAAACATCTCGTGACCACCTCTTACGTAAAACCGGAAATGGCGGCCCTGGATGACGAAGCCAGGGCCTCGGGGCTCTTGTTCCTCAATGAAATCGGGGTGGACCCCGGTATCGATCACATGGCCGCCATGCAGGTGATCGACGGCGTCAAGGACGCGGGCGGCGAAATTGAAAGCTTCTATTCCTACTGCGGAGGGCTCCCCTCTTTTTCCAGCAACACCAACCCCTTCGGGTACAAATTCTCCTGGAGCCCATCGGGGGTGCTGCTGGCGGCTACCAATGACGGACGCTATCTCAGGGACGGGGAAGTCGTCGAGGTTTCCGGCGACGCCCTTTACAACCACTCCCGGCTCGTGGACGTTCCCGGCGCCGGCACCTTCGAGGCCTATGTCAACCGTGACGCCCGACCCTATATGGAGATCTACGGCATCGGTTCCGCCCGTTCAATGTATCGGGGAACCCTCAGAAACATCAGCCATTGCGAGTCGTGGCACTGTTTCAAAAAGATCGGCCTGTTGAATCGGGAACGCACCTTCGATTTCAACACCACCTCTCCCCGGGAGGTCATCGCGGCACTGGTGGGGGGCAATGGAAAGGATATCGTTCAGGATCTGGCCGGATCTCTCAAGATCCCGCCGTACAGCGTGGCCATCAAAAAACTGGCGTGGCTGGGTCTTCTGGACGATGTCATGCTGCCGTTGGGCACGGCCGCACCCTTCGATATGTTTGCTTACGTGCTTGAACGAAGACTGGTATACGCCCCGGGCGAAACCGACCTCCTGGTCCAGCACCACGAGTTTACGGCGACATACCCCGACGGCGGAAAGGAGAAAATCTCCGCCACCATGGTCGAAACGGGCATTTCCGGCGGGGACAGCGCCATGTCTCGAACGGTCGGTCTCCCGGCGGCCATCGCCACCCGGATGCTGGCGGAAGGGAAGATACGAATGACGGGCGTCCATCGACCGGTGGTCCCGGAGATCTATGGTCCGGTGCTGGCAGAACTTTCCGGCATGGGGATCCGGCTGCACGAAACCAGGGAGACCCTGGCTTAAGCCGAAGTTCGCTGTTGCTTTGGGCGTCGACGACAATAATCCGATTGACAAACCCGGAGCGATTCACTTAAAGTGCATATGATGTAACTGATGACCTTACCCTTATCGATCTTGTAGCGCCATGAAAATCAAACCGGCATCTCTCGCCGCCGCCGCCGCGACCAGCACAGTCCCGGCGATACACGGCTGCGAGTAAGTTTTAAACAGACTTTTTTTCGCACCCCAGACGCCACGGACTGTAAGGCTTTCCCGTGGCGTTTTTTGTTTCAAGCCCCGGTCGAGCCAAGGCCCGCGGTCTTCCTGGGGTTTCAAAGGAGGATGCAATGAGCCCCACGGAAAATATTCAATTCGCCAAGCGGATGGAGCAACTGCCGCCGTATCTTTTCGGGATGATCAATCACATGAAGACCGAAAAACGTCTGAACGGGGACGACGTGATCGATCTCGGCATGGGGAATCCCATTGATCCCACCCCGGAACCCATCGTTCAAAAACTCTGCGAAGTCGCCAGGGACCCCAAGACGCATCGTTACCCCATTGCATCGGGGCTCAAGAACCTGAAGCGCGAAATTGCCAAGAACTACGCCGAAGATTACGGTGTAACCCTGGACGAAGATGATGAGGTCATCTGCACCATCGGGTCCAAGGAGGGCATCTCCCATATGTGCCTGGCGGTTGTCGGCCCGGGGGATACGGTCCTGGTTCCCGCACCGGCCTTCCCCATTCACATCTATGCGGTGACCATCGCCGGCGGCAACGTGATCCGGATTCCCCTGTCCTCCGAGGAAACCTTTCTGAAGCAGATCGCCCAGATGTGCGAATCCCTCTATCCGCCGCCCAAGGTTTTGATGCTCAATTATCCCCACAATCCCACGGCGGCGGTGGCGACCCAAAGCCTGTATGCGGAGGTTGTGGCCATGGCCAGGAAGTACCGATTCCTGGTGCTCCATGATTTCGCGTATGCCAAGATCACCTTTGACGGATATACGGCACCCAGCTTCATGGAGATCCCCGGCGCCCGGGACGTGGGGGTCGAGTTTGGATCCTTTTCCAAGTCCTACAACATGGCGGGCTGGCGATTGGGGTATTGCGTCGGCAACAAGCAGCTCATCGCGGGACTTGCCAAGATCAAAGGGTATTACGACTACGGCATTTTTTCGCCGATCCAGGTTGCGGGCATCGTTGCCCTCAGAGAATGCGGAGAGGACGTCGTCCATCAGGTCGCCATCTACCAGAACCGCCGGGACGTCCTCTGCCGTGGTCTGGAGAGCATGGGATGGGAGGTCACCCCACCCAGGGCGGGAATGTTTGTCTGGGTCAGGATTCCAGAACCTTACAACGAAATGGGATCCATGGAATTTTCCATCCGGATGATGCGTCATGCCAACGTGGCCATGGCGCCGGGGATCGGTTTCGGCAAGGAGGGAGAAGGATATCTGAGATTGGCGCTTGTGGAAAACGAACATCGCATCCGACAGGCGCTGCGTCAGATCAAGCGGGCCTTGCCGGATGTTCTGACGGATTACCGTCAAAGCGCCTGAAGGACCTAATAGCGGGAAAGCGAGCGCCCTGGTTCGGTCTCCCAACTCCCGCCGATGGCCTTTACCAGCGCTACTGCGCTGAGATACCGTTGACCGCGGAGCCGGGTTTTGAGAAGGAGATTGTCCAACAGGGTCCGCTCCGCGTCCAGCACCGACAGGTAATCGACCAACCCGCCTTCAAACTGTTCCATGGACAGCCGATAGGCTTCATCGGCCGATTGAACCGCCTGCTCGTTGGCACGCTGCTGCCGTTCCAGCAAAGACACGCTGACCAGTGCATCTTCGACCTCCCCGAACGCCTGAACGATCGTCTGGCGGTAGGCGGCATACATCTCGGCATAGCGGGCTCTGGCCCGCTCCAGTTCGGCGATGTTTCGTCCGCCCTCGAAAAGCGGGATGTGTATGTTGGGCAGGATGCCCCAGGCAAAGCTCCGGGCATCGAACAGGTCCGAGGCTCGGGTGCTGCTGTAACCGATGTTCGCACCCAGGGTCACCTGGGGGTACAAAGCCGCTGCGGCGACGCCGACCCGGGCGTTTTCAGCGGCCATTATCCGTTCGGCCCGGCGAATGTCCGGGCGGGCGATCAACAGCACCGACGGCAGCACCGACGGCATATCAGGGGGCGGGTTGTCGAGCGGGGCCGGTGCCAGGGAAAGCTCGACCGGTGTTTTTCCGAGAAGCGTTGCAACAGCGTTTTCCAAAAGGGTCCGATCCCGCTGCAACGAAAGCAGGAGAGCTTCGGTGGCCCTGAGTTCCGCCTCGGCCCGAGCGACCGGGAGGCGCGAAATCACCCCGAGCATGTGCCGGTTTTTCAGGATGGTGAGAGACTCCCGGCGGACCTCGATCGTCCGGGAAACGATGCGGATGTCGTCGTCGAAGGCACGCATGGCAAAATAGGTGACGGCGATTTCGCTCTGCAGAATGAGCCTCAATCCGTTGTCGTCCTCCACAACCGCTTCGGCGTCGGCAAGGCTTGCCGCATAACCGCTTCGAATCCGGCCGAAGAGATCGAACTCGTAGGCAACGTTCAACGGCGCGGTCCAGGTGGTGAAGGTGCCGCCCTGATTGGTTTCAATGGTTTCGGAAACACCGCGCCGGGCATAACCGGGGTCCGCCGAAAGGGCGGGAAAGAGGTCCGATCGGCTCGCCCGGGCGATCGCTCTGGCTTGTGTGATGCGATGCGCGGAGGCGGCCAGCTCGTAATTGTCGGTCATGGCGGCTTCCACAAGGCGATTCAGGGTCGCGTCCTCGAAGCGCTCCCACCATTTGCCCGAGAGGGGCGCCGCCAGGGTTTGATGGGGACTGGCGGCATACTTGAAGGTTCCGGGGGGGGCGACCCCCGGGTTCAGATGTTCGGGGCCCACCATGCAGGCAGATAGGATGAAAACCAGCAGAGCCGCCGAAGCCGGCCGGATGAGTTTTTTGTCGGGTAAACGCATGATGAAAAACACTCCAGGAGATCCCGCCGTCGGGATCGATGTTCATTCAGAAACCGGATGCAACCGTCGCGCGTCGATCCCGGACGTTATGGCAGAATTTGGTGGATGGATCAATACCGAATAGAGGCTGAAGACTGAAGGCTGAAGACCGAAGGGGGACCAAAGCGCCATTCGTCACAAACGCACCCCTTCAGCCTTTAGCCTTTCACAACGGCGACCTGGAAGCGGTGCCGGCACCGGCTCATGAATACCCACAGTCGGATGCCATATCAAAAAATGACCATACCCAAACGATGCGAAATTTGCTATATTTTACTGTAATAAAATGCCGGGGCTTTTTGCGGAAGGCATGTTTTTTTGCGGAATATCTCAAGAGCACAGGGAGCGTATCATGACATTGTTTGCCAAAGACATCATGGTGACCAATTTTGACAAGGTCCACGAGCATGCACCGGCCGGGGAGGCCATTCAGAAGATTATGCAGGGAAAGGTCAGGGAATCGGGCTACAAGAGCGCAAGCCTGCTGGTGGTAAACGCCCACAAGGAATTGGCCGGCGTCGTAACGATGTTTGACATCCTTTACCACCTGCGGCCGAGCTACCTGAACCAGGGCATCAGCGGAGAAGAAATCTCATGGGAAGGCCATCTGAGATTTCTCGTTCAGAGGCTCGGGGAAAAGACCGTCGAACAGGTCATGAGCAGAAACGTGACGGCCGGATCCCCCAACGAGCATATCATGGTGCTTCTGGATCGGATGATCAAGAACAAATACCGACGGCTGCCCATTACGGAACAGGATAGGCCCATCGGGATCGTTTACCTGGAGGATGTCTATTATCATCTCTTCAGAGAAAACAGACAATAGATCGGGAGGCGTCCTCATGACTTTCAATAAAACATCGGCAAACCGGAAGGATGCGGGCAATGCCTTTGCCGAGGCCAGGCGAGAGCAGGCACAACGGGAAAAGACCTACCGGGAGCGCGCCCTCAAACTCTTTCCCTGGATCTGCGCGCGATGCGGACGGGAGTTTTCGGGTAAACGGCTCCGGGAGCTCACGGTTCACCATCGGGACCACAATCACGACAACAATCCGCCCGACGGCAGCAACTGGGAGCTCCTCTGCCTCTATTGTCACGAAAACGAGCATTCCCGGGGCCTGGAGGCGGAATGGCACGACGGCCCCACACCGGGGGAGGGGCAGGAACCTTTTTCCACCCACAAGCCTTTTGCGAATCTGGACAAACTCCTGAAAGGCAAAAAATAGCCGCGGCGGGAAAAGGCCCATGGACCCGCCGCCGGATCAGCGGTTGTCGCCGTCGATGAGATTGCCCAGCCCGCCGAGAATGGAGCCCTCACCCCTGCTGCCGCCCCGCTGCGGCGCCGCCTGAAGCATGCGGCCGGCCAGGCGGGAAAACGGCAGGGATTGCAGCCAGATCCTGCCCGGTCCCCCCAGCTTCGCAAAGAAAAGCCCCTCTCCCCCGAAAAGCGCTGTCTTGATGCCGCCGGCCTGCTGAATATCGAATTGAACGCTCGACTCGAAAGCCACCACGCATCCGGTATCCACATGAAGCGTTTCACCCGGTTCGAGACGCCTTTCCACCACGGTGCCGCCGGCATGAATGAAGACCATGCCGTCTCCTTCCAGCTTCTGCATGATGAACCCCTCCCCGCCGAAAAGGCCGGTCAGGATTCTTTTCTGGAAGTAGATGCCGATGCTGACCCCCTTGGCGGCGCACAGGAAACTGTCCTTCTGACAGATGAGCATGCCGCCGACCGTTGCGAGGGAGACGGGAAGGATATTTCCGGGAAAGGGTGCGCCAAAGGCGACGTGGGCCTTGCCGTGACCCTTGTGGGTGAAAACAGTCATGAAAAGGCTCTCACCGGTAAGGAGGCGTTTCCCGGCGCCCAGAAGCTTTCCCATGAGCCCGCCTCCGCCGCCGGAAGGGCCGGAACCGTCGCCGAAGACCGTCTGCATATCGACGTCGGGGGATTTGTACATCATGGCACCGGCCTCCGCCACTGCGCTTTCTCCGGGGTCCAACTCGATCTCGACAAACTGCATTTCAGCCCCGAAAACGGTAAAGTCCACCTCGTCGGCGCTCACGGGCACCGGAGCGGACCGCTTTTCCACGCGCTCGGGCACGGCGGCACGGGCGGGTCCGGGAGGTGAAATGCCGGGCGGGGGCGCGGACGGTGACGGCATGGCATCGGCGACACCACCGAGTTCGGGGATCCGGTCGATGGGCAGCCATTCCGAAAACCCTTCCCGCCACGCATAACCTTCCCCGCCGCGCATCTCGATCTGAAACCTCGCCTTGACGTCGTCAAACGGACCTGTCTGTTCTCCATTGTAACTCAAATACCATTCCGTCATCTTTCAAGTCTCCTCGTCTCCACAATTGTTCCCCAAAAGGAATGAAAATCCGGCGTTTCTTTTCTTGCGGTTCCACTCAAATGATTGTATTATGCCTACTTTTGTCAGTTTCGATTGATGATGCGTTTTTGTCTGATCGCATCGATAACGATAGTCTCAACCTTCGCGCTCCTGACCGGCGCATCACCGTCGAGGGTTGAAAATTGGTGAAGAATATGTTGATTTTTCCACGAGGGTGTCAAGTGCAAAATCCCGCGGCAGGGAAAATCCGGAGGAGGATATGGAGGCTCCGAAAAACTCGTTTGCCAGCGAGTTCTACGCGCGTTTCAAGGTGTTCCACGAACTCATGGCCTTCAAGATTCGGGAGATTATGCTGGTCTCCAGCCCCTACGACGCATTCATCATCGAGGAAGACGGGAGCCTGGCTTCAAGAATTATCAATGAATACAGTGGACTGAATCTCAGTATGCCGCCGCGGGTCACCCGGGTGTCATCCCCCCGCGACGCCATAGAATTGATAAAACGAAAGCGTTTCGACCTGATCATCACCATGCCCCACCTGGATGAGATGGCCCCGTCCTCGCTGGGAGCGGCCGTCAAGGCGATCCACCCCCAACTCCCCGTCATTCTTCTCGCTCACAATGCACGGGACGTCATCCGACACGAAGGACACGCGCTCTCCACGAGCATCGACAATGTCTTTGTCTGGAGCGGAAACTCGGATCTGCTGCTGGCCCTCGTCAAGAATGTCGAGGACGGCATCAACGCGGATGCCGACACCCGGCGGGCCATGGTCCGGGTGCTCGTTCTCGTGGAAGACTCCCCTGCCTATCGGTCCTCGTTTCTGCCCCTGATTTACAAGGAAATCGTCAATCAGACCCAGAACATTCTGGAAGCCGGCCTCAACGAGGAACACCGGCTCCTGCTCATGAGGGCGCGGCCCAAAATTCTCCTTGCGGAAACCTACGAGCAGGCGATGACGATTTGCCAAAAATTTCGAGACTATCTCTTCGGGGTCATCTCCGACGCCCGCTTTCCCCGGGAAGGGCGTCTCGATCCCCAGGCCGGTCCCGTCTTTTTGTCCTGGATTCGAAGGGAGATCCCTGATCTTCCCCTGCTCATGCTCAGTTCGGAGCCACAAAACCGGAGCGTGGCCGAGGCCATACCAGCGGTCTTCATCGACAAAAACACCGCCAATCTGCACACCGAGCTGAGGGATTTTTTTCTCAATCATTTAGGGTTCGGGGACTTCGTTTTCCGAATGCCCGACGGCTCCGAAATCGACCGGGCCGACAGCCTGCAGACGCTGAAAGCCAAACTGCCTCACATCCCGGACGCCTCGTTGATCTACCACGCCGACCGCAATCACTTTTCCAATTGGATCATGAGTCGATCCGAGATCGTCCTGGCATCCAAATTCCGGGTCGTCCACACCCGGGATTTCAAGAACGCCGACGAGCTGCGAAGCTATATCGTTTCAAATGTCCAGGCGCTGTTGATCTGGCAGCAGAGAGGCGTGGTGGCCCAGTTCAAGCGTGACCGGTTCGACGCGGACATCATGGATTTCGTCAAGCTCGGCGGCGGGTCTCTGGGCGGAAAGGCCCGTGGGCTGGCGTTCATGTCGGCGCTGCTGCAGGAACATCCCGAGATTCATGAAAAATACCGGAACATCAACATCAAAATCCCCAAGAGTCTCGTGATCACCACCGAAGGGTTCGAGGATTTTGTGACCCGGAATCGGCTTCGACATCTGACGGAGGACCGCTACACCGATGAAGAGGTGCGCGCAGCCTTTCTCGATGCCGCCATGCCGGAATGGCTCCTGGACGATCTCAGGGCCTTTCTGGGGCAGGTGAACATGCCGCTCTCGGTCCGGTCGTCAAGCCGGCTCGAGGACGCCCATTTTCAGCCTTACGCCGGACTCTATGAAACCTACATGCTTCCCAACAACCACCCCGACGGATCAGTTCGGTTCGATCAGCTGGTCAGCGCCGTCAAACGCGTGTACGCCTCGACCTACTTTGAAGGGCCGAAGGCGTTCTCCAGGAGCACCGCCAATCAGCACAACGAAGAGGCCATGGCCGTTATCATCCAGGAGGTGGCCGGTGCCGGTTATGGCGATTACTTCTATCCAACCCTTTCCGGCGTCCTCCAGTCCCACAATTTCTACCCCGTCTCCCATATGAAGCCTGAAGACGGCATCGCCCACATTGCCCTGGGGATGGGGAAGACGGTGGTGGAGGGTGAAAAATCCCTTCGCTTCTCGCCTAAACATCCCGGCATTCTACCCCAGTTTTCCTCGGTGGACGAGATCCTGGCCCATTCCCAGCGGTATTTTTATGCCCTCAAAACCCGGCCCCGGAAACGGGATATCAATTTCGACCGGTATGCCAACCTTGTAAAAAGGGAGATCGATGATGCCGAGGATGAAATCCCGGTGAGACTCCTGGCCAGCACCTATATCCCCGAGGAGCACCGGATCCGGGATTCAGGCGTATTCAACGGCCCCAGGATCATGACCTTTGCGTCCATTCTCAAGCACAAGCGATTTCCGCTGCCCGAGATTTTAACGGACTTTCTCGAACTCGGCCGAAAGGCCCTGGGATGCCCCGTCGAGATCGAATTCGCCGTGAACCTCGATGCGGATCATCGGCATTCTGAAAAAAGAGACGTCTTCTATTTTCTTCAGCTGCGGCCCATGGTATCCGTCCAGGACACTCTGGATGTTCAGATCAGCGAGGAGGATGTCCGGAAAGCGTTCTGCGTCTCCCATCAGTCCCTGGGAAACGGCAGGAACGACGAGATCCGCGACATTGTTTACGTCAAACCCGAAACGTTCGATCCCGCCAGGACCTTCACCATGGCCGAGGAGGTCGGCAACATCAATGCGGTTCTGCTGAAGGAGAAGCATCCTTACCTGCTGGTGGGGCCTGGACGGTGGGGGTCCTCCGACCGCTGGCTGGGGATACCGGTACAATGGCGCCATATTTCGGGCGTTCAGGCCATTGTGGAGCTCAGGAATGAACACCTCCGCGCGGATCCCTCCCAAGGGTCCCATTTCTTTCAGAACATCACCGCGTTGGGGATCTACTATATCACCATAACCGAAGGGAGCGAAGACCGGTTTCGCGGCAAATGGCTCGACCGCCTTCCCCCGGCCCATGAAACACCCCACCTCCGCCATGTCCGCCTGTCTGAGCCCATCAGCGTGAAAGTGGACGGCAGGAGCGCTCGGTGCGTCATGATGAAAACATCGTCGGGCGGCGCTCGGTAGCGCCGCTCATCATTTTAATCTGGAGTTGAACGACGTATGGAGGTTGAATGAACGACATATTGACATTGATCAAGGAAAAGGATCCGGGACAGAAAGAGTTTCATCAGGCCGTTCAGGAGGTAATGGAAACCATCCGACCGGTTCTAGACCGCAATCCGGAATATCGTCAGGCCGCTATTCTGGAGCGGATCGTCGAACCCGAGCGAACTATCATGTTCAGGGTACCCTGGATGGACGACCAGGGACAGGTCCGGGTCAACAGAGGGTTTCGGATCGAGATGAACAGCGCCATCGGCCCTTACAAGGGCGGCCTCAGGTTTCATCCTTCCGTCAACCTCAGCATCCTCAAATTCCTGGCCTTCGAGCAGGTCTTCAAGAACGCGCTGACAACCCTGCCCATGGGCGGCGGCAAGGGCGGATCGGATTTCGATCCCAAGGGGAAATCCGATATCGAGGTGATGCGGTTCTGTCAGAGTTTCATGGCCGAGCTCTACCGCCACATCGGCCCGAACACCGACGTGCCCGCCGGAGATATCGGCGTGGGCGCCCGGGAGATCGGATATCTCTTCGGCATGTATAAAAAACTGTCCAACGAGTTCACGGGTGTCCTCACCGGCAAGAGCATCAACTGGGGCGGAAGTCTCATTCGGCCCGAAGCCACAGGCTACGGTGCGGTCTATTTTGCCGCGGAGATGCTGGCGACCCGGAACAAGGACCTGTCCGGCAAGACCGTTCTCGTCTCCGGGTCGGGCAACGTGGCGCAGTTCACCGTCGAGAAGCTGATTGAACTGGGCGCAAAGGTGGTCACCCTCTCCGATTCTTCGGGAAGCATCTACGACGAAGAAGGAATCGACAAGAACAAGCTGGACTTTGTCAAACGCCTCAAAAATGTTCGCCGGGGGCGGATCAAGGAGTATGTAGAAAAATATCCCGGTGTTGTTTACACGGAAGCCGATCCTGCCAAGGGGTGCAATGCCATCTGGGATCATCCGGCCGACTGCGCCATGCCCTGCGCCACCGAGAACGAAATCAACGAAAAAGATGCTGAAAATCTGATCAGAAACGGCGTTTTCCTGGTGTGTGAGGGAGCCAACATGCCCTCGACCCCCGATGCCGTCAACATCTTCCTCGACCGAAAGATCCTCTATGCGCCGGGCAAGGCCTCCAACGCCGGCGGGGTCGCCGTATCGGGCCTCGAGATGTCCCAGAACAGCATGCGCCTCAACTGGCCGCGTGAAGAGGTTGACGATCGACTCAAGATCATCATGAAATCCATCCACAAGACCTGCCTCGATGCCGCAAAGGAATACAATGATCCTGGAAATTACCTGGCCGGTGCAAACATCGCCGGTTTCGTGAAGGTGGTCAATGCCATGCTCGACCAGGGAGTTGTGTAAGGGATGCGGATCCATGTCGGCCGATTGATCGACGGCACCGGCGCCGCTGCGTCAGCCGATCAGGTGATCACGGTCGAAAACGGGGTCATTCGGGACATTCGGGATGCCCGCGAGGCGGAGACGTTCGCCGATCCGGCCCGCCGATGTCTCGATTGGTCCCGTTACACCGTCCTCCCGGGGCTGGTGGATGCCCACTGTCATCTGTTCATGTCGGGAACCGCCGACCCGGAGGTTCGACACCGCCAGCTCGCGGCCGACTTCGAAGAGATCCGACAGGCGATCGCCGGGCATCTCGCCCGGGCGGCCGCCCATGGCGTGGTTGCCGTGCGGGACGGGGGGGACTACGGCGGCCACGCCCTCCGGTACAAGACCGAAGAGGCCCCGGCAATACCGGCCGGGATGACCGTCCGGGCTGCCGGGCGGGCCTTTCGGGCGCAGGGGCGCTACGGGCGTCTGATCGGCCGTCCGCCCCTGCCGGGGCAGTCCCTTGCAGAGGCGATCCGGGAAATGACGGCACCGGTCGACCACGTCAAGATCGTCAATTCCGGATTGAACAGCCTGGTCCATTTCGGACGGCAGACAGCCCCCCAGTTCACCCTGAAGGAGCTGCGGGCCGCAGTGGCGGCTGCCCACGCCAGGGGGCTCAAGGTCATGGTTCACTGCAACGGCGAAACGCCGGTGGCGATTGCGGTCGAGGCCGGCTGCGATTCGGTGGAGCACGGATTTTTCATGGGGGAGGAGAATCTCCGGCGCATGGCCGACATGGGCACGGTGTGGGTGCCCACGGCCGTCACCATGAAGGCCTATGCCCGTATGCTGCCCCAGGACGCGCCCGAGGCGGCGACGGCCATGAGGAACTTCCGGCATCAACTTGCACAGATCCGCCTCGGGCGGGACCTGGGGGTGCGCATCGCCGTGGGCACCGATGCCGGAAGCCTGGGGGTGCACCATGGGCAGGCCGTGGGGGAGGAGCTCGGGATTCTCACGGCGGCGGGCTTTTCCATCGAAGGCGCCCTGGCCTGCGCGATAAGGGTGGGGGGCGACCTCCTGGACCTTCCCGGCAACCGTGAGATCCGTGTGGGGAACCCGGCGCGATTTATCGCAGTGGAAGGTCCGCCGGATCGTCTCCCGGAAATATTGTCCACCAGTCGGCGGTTCGACGGTTCTCTGGATCCTCAGGAGCGTTTTTTGCGATAGCGCTCCGCTTCGCTGTAGATGCAGCCGCAGTATTGCTGGCGGTACATTCCCAGACGTTTCGAGGCCGCTATCCCCTCTTCCCAGCCCTCCCGAAAGTCATGGTAAAAAAAAGGCACACCCGTCGATTTGGCCAGGGATTCACCCATGGCGCGGATCACGTCGTGCTTCTGGTACCGGCTGTAGAGCAGCGTGCTGGTAAAAAAATCGAAACGGCCCCGCCTGGCCAGAAGGGCCGTGCTCTTGAGACGGTCGTGGTAGCAGTACCGGCAACGGTCGGCCTCCCGGAAGACGACGCTTCTCAGGAAGCCTTCAAGGTCGTAATCCTTCTGGTGGATGACCTTGAACCCCGCGGTTTCGGCGTATTGGTCAAGGGTTTCGCGACGCCGGCGGCATTCGGTGTAGGGGTGGATGTTGTGACCGTAGTAAAACCCCATGACCGTCATCCCGGCCTCCCGCAGCACCTGGACCGGATAAATGCTGCAGGGGCCGCAGCACATGTGAACGAGAATGCGTTTTTCCGCCGTCACGATGATGCGCCTTCACTGCCTTCCAGAAAAACGGCGCCCTCCCGGATCAACGCTTCGATCACCTCGCACACCGGCAGCCCGACGACATTGGTATAGGAGCCGTTGATGCTGCGGACGAGAAAGGTGCCGAGGCCCTGAATGGCGTAGGCGCCGGCCTTGTCGAAAGGTTCGCCGGTCTGGATATACCACTCGATCTCCGCTTCGGTGAGTTCCTTGAAGCGGACGTCGGTCCTCACGGCCTCCGTAATCATCCGACCTGCGGCACGGCAACAGACGGCATACCCCGTGTAGACCTGGTGGGTTTGTCCGCTGAGGCGGCGAAGCATCTCCCGTGCCGCCGTCCTGGACGCGGGTTTGCCCAGGACGGCGCCCTCGATGAAGACGATGGTGTCGGCACCGATGACCCAGGCCTCCGGACGGCGAACGGCAATCTCCTCGGCCTTGGCGAGGGCCAGCGTCTTGACGTAGTCGCCGGGATCGGTCAAGGGAACGGCGCTTTCATCGAAGGTGCCGGGAATCACCTCGAACACGAGCCCGGCCTTGCGCAGCAGATATTTACGGCGGGGGGACCGGGAGGCCAGAATCAGATGGTGTTGTTTTCGTGTGGACGGCATGTCGGACTTTTAACAGATCCCGGGGGCTTTTTCAACTTTTAGAGGCTGAAGGGGTACGTCTTCGGCAAATGGGGTTTTTGTGCCCCCTTCAGTCTTCAGCCTTTTTCCGTCACCGTGCGGCATCACGAGGCACTGGGCGCGTCAACAGGTCTTTCCTTCGGCAGCACTTCCAGGCGGGTTGTGCCGTCCGGCTCCGGTATGACCTGGATTTTCGTCTGAAATTCATCGTCGAGGCGGCTGACATGAGAGATGACCCCCACCCTTTTGCCGTTGACCTTGAGGTGTTCGTTGAGGGTGTTGATGACCTGGGTCAGGTTCTCGTCGTCGAGATAACCGAAGCCTTCGTCGATGAAGAGCGACTGGATCTTGCGGGTGCCGTTGGTGAGGTCGGACAATGCCAGGGCCATGCCGAGGCTGATCACAAAGGTTTCTCCCCCTGAAAGGCCTTCTACGGGCCGGCGAATCCTCTCACCGTTCCGCTCTCCGACGGCGGCGACCTCCACCTCGATCCCGAAGGGGTCCTTTTCCGCCTGGCAGATCCTGTATCGCCGGGCGTTCAGCATCCCCACGTATCCGCCGGCTTTTTCCAGGAGCTTCTTGAACATCTCTTCGTGGAAGTCCCTTCTGACCTCTGCATCGTCTCCGGAATCGATGGCGAGTTTGAGGGCGTTCAGCGCGTCACAGCGCTTTTCCAGGGCCTCCAGTTCCTTGCGTGCAGCCGTGTATTCAACTTTGAGGCGCTTCGCTGCCGCTTCTCTTTCCGTGAGACGATCGAGATCGTCTTTCAACCGGGAGAGGGCTTTTTCCGCATCATCCATCGCGAGTTCAACCTCGGCGGCGGACCGGTCGGAAGGGACCGCCTCTTCGGAAATCCTGATTTTTTCAATGGTGTTGCGGCAGGATCGGATCTCCGCTTCGACCTGGTGGACATGGGTCTCGATAATCGCTTTTTCTTCTTCGGAGATAAAGCTCTCCCGCACCTCGTCCAGGTTTCTGAACACCGACGCGGCGATGACCTTGTTCTTGAGGATCCTTTGGGTGGTGTCTCGGGCGGTGACGGCCCGACCATGAGCATCCCGCGCTTCCGCCAGAGCCGCTTCCGCTGCCGTAAGAGCCGCCTCGGACGTCTGAATTTCCGAGAGAATCCGCTCTTTTTCAGCGGTCAGGGCCGCGATCTCATCCGAAAGGGCCGCCTTCCTGCGCAGGGGATCGTCCTCGCCAAACCGTTTTTGCCGATCGGTCTTCAGCTGATTCAGATGCTTCTGGCGCTCCTCGATCTCGCCTTCCAAGGCTTCGGCCTCGGTTTTAAGGGCTTTTACGGCATCGGGCAGGCGGCGTGCGCGGTCCGCGAGCTGTTCGCCCTCCTCGATGAGCGCGGTCCGCCGGTTTTGCCGGGCCCGATATTCATCCAGCCTCGCCATGAGATTCAGGATGAAGGCATCCTCCGCCCCCCGCCGGGGCACATCCGCTTCGAAGGGCGCGACGGCCGATGACAGAGATGCGGCCAGCTCCTCCTCCTGACGCGTCAATTCGGCCGACGCCTGTTCGATGGACGACAGCAGCTTGCGGTGAAGGGTCATCTCGCCTTCCTGCTCTTCGAGCATCGACTGGCGCTCCCGCATCCTTTCCGCTGCGCTCTCCACAGCCTGGGTCATGCGTCTCGTCCTGCCCTCGCGGCGTTTGACGACCTTGAGCGCTTTTTTACCCTGCCGGACCTCCTGCCGAAGGTCCCGAAGCGCCTGTTTCGCAGCGTCGACATCCCCTGTCGGCCAGTCGTATCCGCTCTCTTCCAGCAGCTCTGTCCACTGGGCGCCGTAGCTGTCCATGCGTGACAGGCGTTTTTTCAGGCCCTTGATTCGGCTGAAGAGTCTGTTCCGGGCCTTCAACATCTTCCGGAGCTCTTTTTTCATGCCCTTGAGCGTCCTGCGGGCATTTTTGGCATCCGTTTCATCAGCGGCATAAGGGTGGTCCAGGGAACCGCACAGTGGACACGGGGAGCCGGCCGTCAGTTGGGAGCGCTCCTCGTCGAATTGGATCTTCTTCTCGAAATTCACCATGGCCGTCTGTCGGGACGCAAAGGTGTCGTCCAGCGCTTCCAGCTCGGCTTCCTTTTGGCGGAGCATCTCTTCGACGGAGGCGCCGTTTCCGGACATCTGTCTCTGATACCGCTTGGCCGTCCTGAGGAGCAGCTTGACGTTTTTGAGGCGGCGGATGTTCTGCTGAACCCCGATTTCGAAATCCTCGGGGGATTGATCGGCCAGGATCGCGGCGGCGGTCTCCTCCTGGCCGGCCTTGCGGGCTTTGAGGACCTCCACCTTCTTCAGGCTTTTGGCGTGGGACGCCCGGGCCTTTTCCAGAAATTCCCGGGCCGATGCCAGCTTCTGGAGCGACGCCTGCCGTTTGGCGTCCTGCTGTTGGATCTTTTCCCGAACGACCTTCAGGCGGGTTACGGTATCCTGTATGCCGGGTGAAGCTTCCCCGAGTGTCTCGACGACGGCATGTTTTTCCAGCCATTTTTCCGTTGCCGCGAGATCCGATGCGTTCCGGTCGATCTCGTCCCTGATTCCGGCCTGGGCCTGAAGATTTTCTTTCCGTTCACGTTCTATGGCTTCATATCGATCGACCTGTTCCCGAAAAGCATTTGCAGCGGCCTCGATCTCTTTGTCCACGGCAAGCGCCGCTTCGAAAATATCGGCGTCCGCAGCGATCCGGCGTTCGGCTTCGTCCAGGGCCTGCCGGTTGCTCCGGTCTTTTTCCGATAGGGTGGCGATCTGCTCCCGGTAGGCTTCGACGGACGCGGTCAACGTCGAGAAGCGTTTCTCCGCTTCGGCAGCGGCAGATACCTGGGCCTCGTAGGTTTCCAGATCCGCCTGAAACCCCGCCGCCGCCCTGGCCCGCTCGAGCCGGTCGATCTCGTCCCGCAGGGCCTCCTTGCGGGCGAGCGCGCTGCTGAGAGCGATCTGGTTGTCCTGATAGACCTGCCGATCGCGTTCCCGGCGTCGGATCCGATCCTGCTCCTCTTTAAGCGCGTCACGCTTCGCCGACGCCGAAAGATAAGCGCTTTCGGCGGCTTCGAGTTCTTCCCGCAAGACAGCGTCCGATTCGGGAACGGGCATCCCGGCAAGGGTCTCCTTTTGAACGATGAGACGCTCATTCTCGCTTTCGGCCGCCTTCAGAATATGCTCGCAGTGCTCCTGATAGGCTTCCTTGCCGACGATCTTGTCGATCACCTCCACCCGCTCGTTGGAAAGGGCGTGAAGAAAGGCGGCGAATTCGCCTTGAGGGAGCAGCACCGAGCGTGAAAACCGCTTGAAGTCGAGACCGGTCAGGCGGCCGACTTCCTCCCGCACCGAGTTGACCGTTTCCTTGAGCAGCGTCTCGTCACCGTTGATACCGGCAAGCTGCATCGCGGTCTGCACGGCCCCGTTCACGCGCCGGGCCGACCAGCGGGACCGGTAGCACCGCTCATCGAGCGAAAAGGTCACCTCGGCGAAACAATCCGAGGCCCGCCGGGTCATCACCTGTTCGCTCCGCGCCTTGAAGCGAGGGGTCTGGCCGTAAAGGGCCAGGCAGATGGCATCGAGAATCGTACTCTTTCCGGCACCGTTGGGACCGGTGATGGCGAATATCCCCACTTCGTTCAGCGGCGGCTTTTCGAACGCGATTTCATGCTCTCCCGCCAGTGAATTGATGTTTTTAATGCGAACGTTGAGTATCTTCATGGAGGCCCCTTTTGCCGTTGCCGTAAAATTAAGCGATGCTTCACCATGACTTATAGCAAAACCGGGGCGCTTATACAAGATTCCCTTGCTTGACACCGCGGCTTCGTTTCCC
>NZ_JBFXGG010000038.1:0-29724 GCF_050178255.1 Desulfococcus sp.
GATTGTACACGAAGTTCCTGACGATAGCGGTCCAGAAGCGTTGCCTTGGAGATCATCCCGATAAATCGCTTGTTGGAAATGACCGGCAGGCTGAACAGGTGTTTCTCATCCATCAACTGCAGCACTTCCGTCAGGTCTTCGTCCAGGGAAACCACCTCGACATCCCTGTCCAGAATCTGTTCCAGAACCACGGCGTCATACATACCCGGATTGAAGAGATAGGGCCGTATATCGTCGAGATGGACCATACCGAGATAGTCCCCGCTTACGGGATCTTCGACAGGGAAGTGATTCCGCCGGGACCGTTTGACAATCTCAATGAAGTCTCGAAGCAGCATGTCGGGAGTTACACTGATGCAGTCTTTCTCGAGGAGTTCCTGAATGCTCAGGTCCGACAGCACCCGGCCGTCGGTCCCGGGGCGGAGCAGCTGCCCCTTGTCCACCAGTTCCTTAAGATAGAAAGAGGCCGGCTCGATGTACTGGCAGACCGTTGAAGAGATGGTCGACACGATGATGAGCGGCAGAATGACACCGTAATCGCCGGTGATTTCAATAATCAGAAAAATAGCGGTCAGAGGAGCCTGGAGCATGCCGCTGATCAACCCGGCCATTCCCAGCAGCGCAAAGCAACCTTCATTGACCCATGCCACGGAAGGCCAGACGAAGGCAAGTCCACGATGAAACGTCAACCCCGCCAGACTCCCGATCACCAGGGCCGGTGCGAAAATTCCACCGGAGCCGCCCCACCCGAGTGTGAAAGACGTGGCGGCCACTTTGGCCAGCATCCCCACCGCCACCAGAACAAATCCCGGGGTATAAATCCCGTCGATCATCTCCTGAATGGAATGATATCCCTCCCCCAGAACCACCGGGAAAAAGCTGCCGATAACACCGACCACAGCGCCGCCGATGGCGGCCCGAATCCAGACCGGCATGGGCAAACGGGCCGAATGGCGGGGCATGGCCCTGAGCGCGTGTGTCAAGAGAATAGCCGTAAAGGCGCACAGTACCGCCAGACCAAAGCTGGCCAAGGTGTCGGGAAACCCAATGTCGAACTCGCGATGATCGAAAACGATATTGTTGCCCTGAAGAACACGGGAAATCTCCGTTCCGGCCACTGATGCAATGGCGATAGGGATGATGTTGAGGGCGGTCCATTCACCTAGAATCACCTCGACGGTAAACACCATTCCGGCAATAGGGGCGTTGAAAATCGAAGATATCGCTCCGGCGGCGCCGCAGCCAACGAGGGTGATCCGCTGTCGCTCGTTGAGGGAGAAAAAGGTGGCGATATTGGAACCGATGGCGGCGCCGCTCATGACCACCGGCGCCTCAGGTCCGGCGGAACCGCCGCTGCCGATGGTCAGGCAGCTGGAAATGAGACGGGAGAAGCTGGAGCGGAAACGAAGAAGCCCGCCATAACGAGAGACGCTGTAGATCACCTCCGGCACGCCGTGCCCCGCACCCTCCTTGACGATCTTGTTCATGAACAGCGAGGAAAGCATGGCGCCACCTGCCGGGAGGGAAAACGCCCACCAGTAATAACGGTAAGCATGCGTCCATTCCAGAAGGACGATGAGGGATCGGCTCAGCGCCACGGCGGCCAGGCCGCTGCATGTTCCGACGATGATGCCCATCAGGATGAGCAACATGCGGTCATCGAGGCGGAAGATACTCCATTTCCCGGGGTATCGCAGAGGGATCATCCTGCCCATCGACCCGCCTACACCAATCCCTTTTTGTTCATGGTCCTTTCGAAGGCCTCGATCCTGGCCTCAAAAGCGTCAGGATCCGGTATGGTTTTCAGAAAACTGACGAACGCGTCGTCACGTACGCAGAACGACAGCCGCGACAGAATCTGAAGATGCTGTTTTGGCGTCGGGCTCAGAAGAAAAAAAAGAACGAACACCGGCCGACTGTCTACAGCCAGGTAGTCGATCGGCTTGTCGAGGAAGCCGGTGACGATAACCGACTGATCAATCTCATCCAAAAACGGCATTCGGGGATGCGGAATAGCGACGCCTTTTCCGATCCCGGTCGATGTCAGACGCTCCCGTTCGAGGAGTCGCTCAAGCAGCTCCGTTTTGACCTCGGCAGGAAACACCGTCATCGCCTCCACCGCCGACGCCAGGACCTCATCCGTCGTATCGCCGTGAATCCCGTAGAGAATCTCTCCCCGCTTCATCGCGGACAGGAGCGTTTCGCTGTCCGGCACACCAACGGCATCCGCTCCAGGGGCGGCCGGGGCGTCCTGAAGGGAAAACGCCAACTTATGGGATTTAGCCCACTTCTCCAGAGCCGTCCTGTCAACGGTATAGGTCTGTCCGCTCCGCTTGATGGGGATCCGACCTTGGCGAATCCATCGTTCCACGGTGCTGAGGGGGAGATCAAGACTTCGGGCGACGTCGTTGATGGTCAACTTCATGACTTCCACGCAGGCTAACACTGCAATCGGGATTATTATAGGAATCAGCACCCATTTTCATCCTGCGGATCCTATAACCGTTCGCGCCGGACCGCCCCTGTATTCAAGCGGGTCCGACATCACCACGCACAGGAAAACCGATGGGCTGCTCGAGAAACCGTTTCTTTAAAAATCTTGATTATAATTGAATATTCATTTAAAATCAATTCGTTTAACCAAAAGACTGATTTTTGTCCGGGGGCAACCTTCCATGAAATCGAAACGGATGTCCATACTATGGTTAAAATGTGAGTATTTTAGGGGACAATCTTCCGTCGTTGATCTCAAGAAGCGCTGCTGAAATGGGATAATCGAATCGTCGGGGGCCGACGCTGCCCGGATTCAGGAACAGGACGCCATTCTTCTCTTCAATACAAGGCTGATGCGTGTGTCCGCTGACGACAACGTCCACGCCGGCGCTACCGGCGTCCAAATCCAGTTGCATGAGATCATGGAGAACGTAAATCATGATCTCTCCCACGGAAACCATCTCAAAAGCTGGAATGGCATCCGCAGCCCAATTGCCGTCCGTATTCCCTTTCACCGCGACGACCGGGGCAAGCTTTTCCAATTCCCTCAGTACCGCTGTTCCGCCCACATCCCCCGCATGAATGATCAGGTCGACCTTTGCGAAGGCTTTATAAATACAGTTCCGGAGAAGGCCGTGGGTATCGGACAGAATGCCGACCCGGTATTTGTTCTTTTTCTGGATTGTAACCATGATACCGAACTCCCGCTCTTGTATTTTTTCCCGATTCCACACCCTTCCATGGTAATGCCGCTGTGCTCCGATGCAAGCACCGATCGCTGTTATCCCCTGAGATTTTCAACAATTTTCCGCAACTTCCTGTTGGTGCATATCTCATAATACTTTCGATCGGTAAGTCCCTTCACCGTGTAATGGTTTGGATCGATTCTGACAATCGGCGCCTCACGAATCACCAGGCGTTGAATCTCACCGCTCACCAGGGGAAATTTTCCCGTGTAAAATTTCATTTTGCTGTGCCGACTCGCCCTGGAAGCGTTTACCGTAAAGGTCTGGATCTCGATTTCTTCTCTCAATTGTTGAAATCCGGTCGAACTGAGTTCGATCCCGTTGACATTATAGCGTAAAAAGAGATCGTCATCCACCTCGGACATCGCCTCGTCCGACATCGACTGGAACACATAGAGGTTGAACGGGGCGCTTTCCTTGAAAAGGGCCTGCTTCAGCGGCTTGGAGCACCCGGCCAGGCGGTCTGCTATATTGATGGCCGAGGATATCATGATGCGCTGGTCACCGTCGAAAAGAAAGGCCGGCCGACCGGCGGTGTATGTGATGCCGATACCAAGCTCTATGTCCGGCAGGCGGTATTTCCCGTTTCTCAAGTTGCAGCTTTTGACGATGGACAGAATACTGACCGCCAAACCGCAGGCCCTGGCCACGCTGTACCGTCCCGCCGACTCGCTTTCCCGTTCAAATATCGACAGGATGAGGGCATCCCCTTCCACAAAGACCTTCTCCGCACCGTAATCCGGTAGAATCTCCGTAATGGGGTCAAAGAAATTAAGACTGAAGTAGGATGCCGGGTTCAGGTCCCGCATCATCATCCGGTGAGTGATCGTCGTGGATCCGCGCACATCGGCCTTGAGGATGACATGACTCGAGATGGGTTTTTCCTGAAAACGACGCTCGTGCGGCAGCAGAAATTCGTAAAGGGTATTGTTTACACGGGAGAGATTGATGATTTTCGGATCGGTCGCCATGTTGATCTGATCCATTGACTCCCGAATGGCTTTGTAATCCTGGAAATCTCTATGAAACTGAACAAAATTTTTCAAAAATCGAATCAGATAGCCATATTCGCGCTTAATCCGCGTCCACCAGATCTGCCGGCGAATCCGGTGAAGCGGTTTCGTCGAAAATGTTTTTCCGTAAAACCGACTTATCTGCTTCAGGCGAACGGCGACATTCTTTCGGACCCGCCGATCGATGAGAAACTGAGCGATAAGCTGAGGAACCAGGGGCGGACAGAATTCGAGGTAGACCGGCTGCATTTCATAAACAGCGAGGATCTTTTCCAGGATACCATCTTGTTCGAACTTTCGAGACAGAATCCAAAGACGCTCTCTTTGCTCCCGCGAAAACTTTTTGAGACGGCGAATATCCTTATCCGTCCCTGATTTCCGGAACGATCGGTATCGATAGGTGGTTTGAAAGCTGTTGAAAAAAAAATCGATGTTTTCCACCCTTTTCAGGCATCCGTCGAAATCGGGGTGCCTCCTCGAATCGTCCGGATGAAACGGCGCAAGATGAGGGGTTTCATAAATTTCAAAAAGAATTTTTTTGACGGACGAGAGGAGCGACTCGTATCGATCCGGATCTTCCGGCCGGTGCCCGAACATGATGTCGTAATGCTTGAGTGTGAAATAATCGTCAAAAGGGTTTTCGGCAAAGAACATGGGATTGGAAAAGACCGTATCGGGAATCACCGTCCGATCTCCGAAATTGATGCGCCGCAGTTCGTTCAGGTCCTTTTGGTTGATCTCCTGGAGGTTCAGGAAAACGTCTCGGCCGACCCCTCGAATGACGGCCTGGCGATTTTCCTTCACGGTAATTATTTTTTTATCCAGTTCAACGGCATCATCCTGATTGTGGGAGAGTTCATATCCTCGGCTGATTTCCTTGAGCCGCCCCTCGAAGTGCTCGAACTGTTCCGGAATAGCGTCCAGCAACAACTTTAACAATGAAAGCTGTACCAACCGATCAATCTCGATTTCCCGCTCGGATTTGGCGCTGTTGATGCCGTAAAGCAAAATCTCGCGGCAATGCCGTCTGAACTTCTCCCGAATCCTGGTAAGGCTCACCCCTTTCCCGAGATGCAGCACTTCCTCGGTCTGGGTCTGCTTCACGATGATCTGGAAAATGAAATGCTGAACCGTCTTGTGAAAATCGCCGCTGAAATAGACGTCGTGCCGGATGTTGTCGACGCCGGTTTTCAGACGGTCCAGGGACAGATCAAGAGCGTAGATGCCCGGGCAGGTCGTTTCGGACAATGGGAATTCTTTTTCCAACATTTTTTCCGCCTGACGTCAATGTCCAAGGCAATTGGATCAAGAGCGTTCGCCGGTCGCTTGAGCAGCGTTGAATTCATCCGTCGAGCCTGAGCGATCACATACCGCCCTTACATAACAACGCGCCGTATGGTCATGCCATGCAACAAAACCGAGATCCAAGCTGACATACCAGGCGGCCGCCGGGGAACGCCTGTCACTGCTCCATAGTCCCCTTTGGGTCTCATCAAAAACCGATGATATGCAAAGGGTCTCCTGGGGATAGGTCTTCATCAAAAGCGTCGTGAGTTCGGCCACCGTCGGCAGCCGCCAATCGGTCCGGCCTGAAAATCCTTGGTCGTTGAGACCGCGGACATAGTGGCGGGCACGATCCCACGTCATGGGATATTCGGATCCGGACCGCTCCCACAGAAGACCAGTGGCGCGATCGGCAACGACGTCGTCGACATCGACGTTGAAATCGTTTTCGGTGTATACCTGAGGTCGGAAAAGCTCATCCAACCCGAACAGTCTCCGTGCCTTTTTGAGATCGACATTCAAAGGACGACTTCTCGGCTTCTCATATTCGACCGTTGCCGGCGCATCGGATGCCAGGTCTTCCAGACCGGTCGGATACGGATACCGGCAGATTTTTTCCTGCTTGCCGCGCCAAACGGCATAGACGTCATCCAACGCCGCCAGCATGGACCTGGCCCGGCGATACCGCCGCAGGGGCGACGGCTCGATGGCTTTGAGAAGAAAGCGGTCCCAGAAGACGTCAAGATCCGGATTGTGGGCCTGAGGAGAAGCGGGATCCTTCATGGGCAGAATTCCGGTCAACATTCGGTAAAACATCACCCCCACCGAAAAAAGGTCGGCACTGAAATCGACGGCGTCCGGATCCTTCTGTTGTTCCGGGGATGCGTACCCCGGTGTGCCGACCTTGAGGTTGGAAGGCCCCCTGAAGGGGTATCCTCTCATTTTGGAAAGACCGAAATCACAGATTTTGACGGTGTCGTAATCGGTGATCAGGACATTGAACGGTTTGATATCTCGGTGAACCACACCGGCATAATGGAGGCAGGCCAACCCCTCAAGTATCTGGCGAATATATCGAACAGCCTTCTCCGCAGGAATCCGACGCGAGGGCTTTTCAATCATGTGGCTTTCTCCGATCATGGTCCCCAGATTGTTGCAATGATAATCCATGATGTAGAAAGGCATTCCCTCCGCCTCATCAAAATCCCAGACATCCAGCAGATTCGGGTGTTTCAAATTCGCCATGGTAACCGCTTCCCGGACAAACATTCCCCGGATATTTTCCAAACCCAGCAGGTCCGTCAGAAGCGGGTCGGGCTTGAGCAGCTTCAATGCGACAATCTTACCCGTAACAGGCATTTCGACCTTGTACACCCGGCCCATGCCGCCCCGACCAAGCTGCCCTCTGACAATATATCTCCCGATTTTTTTCATAAGGGTATCTTCGGCTAATATGCCGGTATATATAAATTTAGCTATGGTGATTTCGATTTCATCTATCAATACTTAATAATTATAGTAAATTTTTCCCTTGTTCTCAATCGAATTGTGGCCTATCGTCTCATCGTCGCCCTCTTCAGATGACCACGATTGTCCTTACCCGACTTCCGACTCTCGTGATGGTGGGCCCAAAAAGATGCCGACAGGGGACGGCCGTCTTCTGTCGGCACCGGTCTCCAGACACCGAAGGTTGCGTTTTTTATTCGACGTTGCTCTGAAATTCACATGAACATCCGAGGTGAAACCCCCTAACGTTGCCGGTGACCTGAAGGGAAGAATATGACCGTTCAAGACGTGACATCTCCTCTTGTCGTCGTGGTCAACGACGATGTCATTCAATTGCGCGTCCTGTCCAATATGCTGGCGCAGGAGGGTCTTATCGCCCAAGCCTTCGATACCGCCGGAGAGGCGTTGGAAAATATGCTCTCCTCGGCGTTGCCGGACCTGATCGTCACCGACCTCCATATGCCCGGCATCGACGGCTGGCGATTCTGTCGGCTGCTGCGATCTATGGAATATGCCGCCTTCAATGCCGTACCGATTCTCGTGGTGTCCGCCACCTTTTCCGGCGAGGATGTCAGACAGATCACCGCGAGGCTCGGCGCCGACGCCTTTCTGCCCGTCCCCGTCCGAACGACCACATTCATCAATCAGGTCAATGGTCTTCTCAAGGGGCACACCTCCCGGATCAAAACCCGTGTCCTGATCGTCGATCCGGATGCAACCAGCATCCAGAAGCTGAAATCCGCGTTCGAATACGCGGGGTATTACGCCGCCACGGCCTTCAGCGGTCTCGAAGCCGTAAATTGCCTCAGAGAACGCAAGGCGGAAATCATCGTCCTGGAACATCAGCTACCCGACACCTCCGGAGACCGACTCCTGAAGGAACTCCGGCAGATGCATCCGCAAGGTGTGTTCATCATGATTGCCAACGACCCGCGGCCCGAGCTCGCCCTCGGATGGATGCAGCAAGGTATCGCCGCATATGCCAGGAAGCCTTTCGACCCACAATGTCTGATCACCTTGTGTGAAAATGCGTGTCGGGAGCGGGCGCTTCTCCACATTGAGGACACTCTGGAGGAGCGCACCCGGGAACTCCTCAACAGCGAAGCGAGATACCGGTTCATATACGACAAGTCTCCGGTAATGATGCATTCTATCGACCGGAACAGGCGGTTCTGCGACGTCAACC
This sequence comes from Desulfococcus sp., assembly GCF_050178255.1. Lineage (NCBI taxonomy): Bacteria > Pseudomonadati > Thermodesulfobacteriota > Desulfobacteria > Desulfobacterales > Desulfococcaceae > Desulfococcus > Desulfococcus sp. The sequence continues at coordinate 8,229 of NZ_JBFXGG010000038.1, forward strand.
GGAAATGGCTTGTCGAAATGGGTTATAAACGGGAGGAGGTTATTGGCCGGGATGCCTATTTCATGGTTCACCCGGAGGATCCGGCCCTGACGACTTCTGATAAGACGCCGGTTTTTGGTCATGAAAGTGTCACCGATTTCCCCTGCCGATTCCAAAAAAAAGACGGCAGCCCCATCGATGTGCTCGTCAGCTCAGAGGCCGTCACGAACCGTCATGGGGAAAAGATCGGCATCTGCGTGGTAAGGGACGTCACCCGTCAGAAGCGGATGGAAAATGAACGGCTGATCCTGGAATCTCAAATTCAGAAATTCGAGGGTCTGAACCTTATGGCCGGCAGCGTGGCCCACAATTTCAACAACCTGCTGATGGGCATCATGGGCAACCTGGAGATGGCCGCCGTCGCCCTTGGCCCCGACACACCGATCATGCGCAATATCAAAGCGGCAGGGCAGGCGGCCGAACGTGCAGCGGAGCTGAGCAGCATGATGCTGACCTATGCCGGACGGGGGCTGATCACAGCCCAGACCATCAACCTACCCGAACTGGTGGAGGAGATGATCGGTCTCCTGAAGATCTCGATTACGGACAAGGCGGATATTCTGTTCGTCAGAAGTAAGGAACCGGTGTTCATTAAAGGAGATGCCGCCCAGATCAACCAGGCCGTTATCAACGTCGTTTCCAACGCAGCGGAATCCTTTGGACAAAATCCGGGGCGCATCACCCTGTCCATCGGGACGACCTACTGCGGTCGCAATACCTTCCAAACCCCGTTCCATGACGACAACCTGCCGGAGGGTGATTACGCCTACCTTGACATCACCGATACGGGATGCGGCATGACCGCGAACACCCATACCCGCGCCTTCGATCCCTTCTTCACCACCAAATTTACGGGTCGGGGATTGGGACTTTCGGCCGTTCTCGGCATCGTCAGGGCCCATCGGGGAGCGATATCCATTCAAAGCCGGGAGGGCCGGGGAACCTCGGTCAAAATGCTGTTTCCCGCCCTTCCGATGAACATGGAAAAAACGGCGGAATGCACGTCTGCAACCACCGCCAATATACAGAGAGAACATCCGGTGCTCCCTGAATCAGAGTCGTCAGGGTGTCGACGCTGAACGTCGCGAGCAGTTTCAGAAGAGGCGATTAGAGACCCAGAAGGATCGATGCGATCCGGAAGTAAAAAAACACGGCGATGATGTCGATGGAGGTGGTTACGAAAGGCCCCGTGGCCACGGCAGGGTCGACGTTCATTCTCGCAAAGACCATGGGCACCAGAGATCCTACAAGGGCCGCCACCGACATGGAACAGATGACTGCGGAGCCCACCGCCAGAGCCAATTTGGGGCCGCTGAAACGGAATTGGGCAACCACCCCGATGAGCGTCCCGTACACAAGCCCCAGAAGCAATCCAATGGAGAGTTCCTTGAAGACCACGGACCAGATCTCCCGCACGTCCAGAAACCCCGTGGAAATGCCGCGGACCACGATAGTGGACGACTGGGTGCCGATATTGCCGCCCATGCCCATGATGACGGGGATGAAGGCGGCGAGTGCGGACACCTGTTTCAGACTCTCCTCAAACTCCCCGATGATGAAGGTGGCGGCAAGACCGCCGAAACAGCTGGCCAGAAGCCACGGCATTCTGATCCGGGTGTTCTTCAGTATGGACTTCGATTCGATGAATTCCGTTCCCACGCCGGCCATCTTGAGGATGTCCTCGGTGGCCTCCTCCTTGATGATGTCGATGACATCGTCCACCGTAATGATCCCCATCAGCGTGTTGGTGTCGTCCACCACCGGAACCGCCAGGATGTCGTAGCGCGCCACCAGCTTGGCCACTTCCTCCTGGTCCGTGTCGGTCCGGACCGAGAAGACGTCCGTGGACATGAAGGCCTTGAGGGGGGTATCGGGTGAGACGACCACCAGCTGCCGCAGCGAGCTCACTCCGACAAGCTTGCCGTATTCGTCCACGACATAGAGATAAAAGGGCATCTCCACGTCCTTGTAATCCTTCTGGAACATCTTGATGGCCTCGCCGGCCGTGGCATCCTCCCTGAGGGCGATGAAATCCGGCACCATGATGCCGCCCGCGGTATCATCGCCGTACTTCAGAAGATTCTCCACCTCCTCCTGTCCTTCACGCTTCATCTTCTTGAGGATGGCGTCGGATTTTTCATCACGCAGCTGGCCCAGAAGATCGGCGACGTCATCACTGGGCATGGCTTCGAGGACAGGAACGATGTCGTCGACGTTCATCTGTTCCACGAAAGCAAGGAAGGTGGCCTCATCCAGCTCGCTGAAAAGGATACCCTTTTTTTCGACGTCATCGATGAGTTCGAAGAGCTTGTGCTGCTGCCGGACCGTCAGATAAGGAAAGACGTCCGACAGATCGGCGGCGTGGGTTTTGTTGACGATTTTGCGCAGGTGTGGAATGGCGTTTCGTCTCAGCAGCCGTTTGATGCTCTCAATGAGGATTTTGTTTTTGTCCTGAAGCATGGCTCTCCTTCCAACGTTGCATCAAGACAGCGACAGCAACACCGGAACCAGAAGTTTTTCATCGATCAGCGGCTCGGATTCGTCGCTCACCAGAGTCGTATCGATAACATTGATGCCCATCCGCGTCAACTCCTCCCGGTCCAGTTCCCCATGGTAATCGCCCCGGACCTGGTCCACCAGGATAAAATCGAGAACCCCCCGGGTTTCCTGGACGTTTGGATCGTCCCTGTTCAAAAAAAAGGCCAGGCATCGGATCTGATCCATGATGCCCATGCCGACGGTTTCCGGATCGCATCCACCGGTGTTCGGAATGAAGATTTTGGGACAGGCGGTTCGCCGGACCGCCCGACCCACGCCCCGGGGCAAGAGGTTGGCGACAAGGCTTGTATAGAAGCTGCCCATGGGATAACAGATCAGATCGGCCTCCTCGATGAGGGTCGCCGTCTTCTGTCGGATCGGAACATGCACGGGCTCCGGACGTTGCGGGTTCGACGTCAGCCAGAGGTCCGTGATGCGGGAGCCCAGGGGCGACACCTCCTTGCCCGTCATCAAGTGCTGCCCGACGATCCGTCGGCCGTCCGCCAGCGCGGCAACCAGATGAAGGTATTTGTTGATCACCGGTCGCACCACCCCCCGCACCTGGACCAGTTTGGAGAAAATATAGATGATGGTGTCGAGGTTGCGCCGGTTGTCGAGATAGCCCGCCGTCAGGATGAGATTTCCGATGCTCGCCTTTCTCAGATCAAAATCCCGGGGCATGAATTCTATAAAAAGATGCAGGTAATGACGGATGATTCTGCGCATGGGATCGGGGATTTCGGCGACCAGGGGATGACGGCCGGCGATCATCTCCGCCATCTCCCCCTTCAGGACCGTCGGGTCACCGTCTTCAGGGAACCGACAGGCAAATAGCCTGAAAATTTCCGGATATCCCTGGAGGCTGCTGTCGGCCAGGGCCAGAAGGCGGTTACGCACATCCCCGATGGCGGGCATCTTGAAAGCCTCCCGGAGCCTGGCCGAGCTCCCGCCCGAATCGAAGGGGGTGATGACGTGAATGGAGTTGTGGGTGTACTGAATGAGCTCGGCGCAGGTATCTTTCAGCGCACTCCCGCCGCTGAAAAAGAGTATCTTGGGCCCCAGTTCGGGGCAATGCCGGTGGCGGGCCGACTTGACCGGGTCCGGCAATCGGATGTTACGGGTGATCTTGATGAACATGGTTCATGGATGTCCTTCTCTTTGCACCGTCATTCCTGCAGCCGTCCCGTCTCCGAAAAGATCCTGCAGGATTCATTTTTGTGTCGCCAACCCGAATTGCAGACACCGCGATCTCATGGATCGATCTCTGCCTATCAAGCCAACAAGGTCCGCGTCAAGAGCGTCATGCAAAACCTTGCAAGACACCACGCGGCATGGGGCTTCCCCCACTTCTTTCAGGGCCTTCAACGCCCTGACACGTCAAGGTGTTGACTCAACTTTCAGATGGTGATCATAGCAGCTGAAACAACGGCGCGGGGCGCAAACCGTCCCATGCCGGCACCGGCCCATGAATCCCGAAAACTGTTAAAACGTCCACGTCGAACCATAGACCACATCGATCGAGAGCTTTTTCTCAATAATCCTTATGGCGGACAATCTCGCCCTCCACGAGGTAGATCACCTCCTCGGCGATGTTGGTGGCGTGATCGCCGATCCGTTCCAGATGCCGGGAGATCAGAAATTTGTTCATCAGATATTCCACGTTGCCTGGGAAAGCGAGCATATCCTTCATGACCCGCCGGTACATCTCATGATGGAGGTTGTCCACCTCGTCATCCAGGAGAAGCACCTTGAAGGCCAAATCGACATCCAGGTTGATCATGGCGTCCAACCCCTTGTTCAACATGGCCTGAACCCGCCTGACCAGATCACCGTAGTCATAGCTGATACCGCAGCCGTCATGGCACTGAATGATCTTCTTGAGCCGATGAGCGATATTGGTCGCCTCGTCGGCGATGCGCTCCAGCTCGCTGTTGATCTTGATGACGGCAATAATAAACCGGAGGTCCACCGCCACCGGCTGGTAGAGCGCCAGAATCTTGAGGCACTCCTCCTCGATCTCGACCTCTTCTTCGTTGATTAGATAATCCGATTTGATGATCCGCTCCGCGTCGAAGAGTTCCCGGGATTCGATGACCCTGCCCGCCAGGCGGAGCCGATCCTCCACCTGAGCCCCGAGCCCCAGAACCCGTTTTTTTAATTTTTCCAGTTCCTTTTGAAAGTGTTTGGCCATAAGCACGTCCTTTTCATCAACCGAAACGGCCGGTAATGTAATCTTCTGTTTGCTTGAACCTGGGACGGGTAAACACCGTATCGGTCTCACCGACCTCGATCAGCTTGCCCATGTAAAAAAAAGCGGTCATGTCCGATACCCGGGCGGCCTGCTGCATGCTGTGGGTCACGATGATGATGGTGTAGAGTTCCTTCAGTTCGTGAATCAAGTCCTCGATTTTCTGGGTGGCGATGGGGTCGAGGGCTGAGGCCGGCTCGTCCATCAACAACACCTCGGGTTCGACGGCCAGAGCCCTGGCGATGCAGAGCCGCTGCTGCTGCCCACCGGACAGCCCCAGAGCCGTATCGTCGAGACGGTCCTTGACCTCTTCCCAAAGAGCGGCCCGCTTGAGGCTTTCTTCTACCCGGTGTTGAATGAAGGCTTTGTCCTTCACGCCGTTCACTCGAAGACCGTAAGCGGTGTTTTCGAAGATGCTCTTGGGAAAGGGATTGGGTTTCTGAAAGACCATGCCCACCCGACGCCGAAGCATGACCACGTCGAGGGATGGGTCGTAGATGTCCTCGTCATCGAGCATGATCTTTCCTTCCACCCGGCTGATGGGGATGAGATCGTTCATCCGGTTGAGACAACGCAGGTACGTGCTTTTGCCGCACCCTGACGGACCGATGAGAGCAGTTACCTGGCATTCCTGAAATTGCAGATTGACGTTGTGCAACGCCTGAAAATCCCCGTAATAAAAATTCAGATCTGTTGACGTCATCTTGAGCTTGGGAGACATCGTGATGTTCCTTTTCGGATTCTGGCCGCCCCTGGTCCGTCAGTGGACCTGCGGCATGGATTATTTCAGTTTTCGACGCAACCGGCTCCGCCAGAGGATGGCAACCATGTTCATTCCCAGCACAAGCGCAATGAGCACCAAGGCCGTGCCGTACTGGAGGTGCCGTGTCTCTTCGATATGGGTCCCCGCCGTCGCCAGCACGTAGATGTGGTAAGGCAAGGCCATGATTTCGTCAAAAATAGATTCAGGGAGATCGGGGGTGTAGAAGACCGCCGCCGTGAACATGATGGGTGCGGTCTCTCCGGCGGCCCGACTCAGGCCCAGGATGGCGCCGGTGAGGATCCCGGGGAGGGAGGCGGGCAGCACCACCCGGCAAATGGTCTGCCATTTGGTTGCGCCGAGGCCCAGAGAGGCCTCGCGATAGGTGTCGGGCACCGACTTGAGAGCCTCCTCCGTTGACCCGATGATGACCGGCAGGCTCATCGCGGCCAGGGTGAGGCAGCCGGCGGCGAGACTGACCCCCATCTTCAGCCAGGTCACAAAAAAGGCCAGGCCGAAGAGCCCGAAGATCACCGACGGCACCCCCGCCAGGTTGTTGATACCCAGACGAATGGCCCGGAGGACGGGGCCTTGCTTGGCATATTCACTGAGATAGATGGCCGAGGCCACCCCCACGGGCAGCGCAATAATAATGGCGCCCAGGCCCAGGAGGATGGTGCCGACGATGCAGGGCAGGATCCCGCCCCGGGTCATGGCATCCCGCGGCACGTCGGTCAGGAACTCCCAGGTGACGGCGCTGATGCCGTTTTTGAGCATGAAAAAGACGATGACGGCCAGAGCCAGCCCGTTGAGGACCGCGGCACCCCTGAAACAGGTGAAAAGGAGCCGCTCTATCAGCTTCCGGCGTCGATGCCGAATCTCGAATGCTTCCTGAATCAGCGATATCTTCCGGTGCTTCGGCGCGGATTTTAAGACCCGAGGTTTTTCCTCGACGTATTGATCCTTGGTGATGTCCATATCATTTTTCCCCATGTCCGAGCCCCCCGCCGCTTCAGAGGGACGCCTCGCCCACCTGGCGGTATTTATGGGCGATGTGATCGGCAATCAGGTTGAAAAAAAAGGTAAATGCAAAAAGCACAATACCGATGGCAAAGAGGGCGTGATAATGATCGCTTCGAAAGGGGGCCTCGGCCATCTCCGCGGCGATGCTGGCGGGGAGGGGGCGCACCGGACTGAAGATCGACTCGGGGATCATCCCGGCCCCGCCCGCTACCATCAGCACCACCATGGTCTCGCCGACGGCCCTGGACATCCCCAGAATGACGGCGGTGCTGATACCGGATACGGAAGCAGGCAGAATGATCCGAACGATGGTCTCCCAGTGGGTTGCGCCCAGGGCGAGGGACCCTTCCTTGAGACCCGTGGGCACGCTGTATATTGCGTCTTCGGAAAGGCTGCAGATGGTGGGAATCGACATGAAGGCCAGCATCAGGGCGGCGTTAAAAAGATTCAGACCCGTAGCGATATCGAAAACGTTCTGGAGGAAAGGGGCGATGATAACCATCCCGAAAAAGCCGATGACCACCGACGGCAAAGCCGCCAACAGCTCGACCATGGGCTTGACGATCTCGGCCACCCGCTTGGAGGCCAGTTCGGCCAGGTATACGGCGGTCATGACGCCCAGCGGAATGGCAATCATCGACGAGAGCGCCGTCACCGAGAGCGAAGCGATAATCAGGGGGATTATTCCAAAATCGGCCGGATCCGACGTGGGATACCAATAGTGTCCAAAGAGGAAATCCCCGACGGAAACTACCTTGAATATAGGCAGTCCTTCCATGAAGAGAAACGCCATGATCAAAAAAAGGATGGCGATGGATGCTCCTGCAACGCTGAAGAAAAATCGTTTCATGATCTTTTCGGTCGACTGTCGCTTTTTGGTCATTGGAAAACTTCCTCATATGTAAGATGCGCAAAGGGGCAGCACCGGCTGCCCCTTTCGGACCCCCATGGGGGAACGAACGCAAAACTTTCTGTCGATCGATCAGTAGAGCGGAACGTAGCCGCTTTTCTCGACGAACTTCTGGCCTTTCTCGGGGTGCATGACATAATTGATGAATTTGGCGACATCGCCGGTCGGCCATCCGCGGGTGAACATATAAAGCGCACGGGAAACGGGAAATTTCCCGTTCAATGTGGTCTCCTTGGAGCCTTCGATACCGCCCACTGTCAGGGGCTTGACCTGATCGTTCAGATAGCCGATTCCGATATAGCCGACGGCGTTGGGGTTTTTGGCGACACTCGTCACCACCGCGCCGTTGGAGGCCTGAAGCAGTGCTCCGGGGTAGACCCGCTCCTTTTCCAGTACCTTTTCCTCCCATACCTCATATGTGCCCGAAGAGGTGTCTCTGGAGATGACCGTAATCTCCTTGTCGGGGCCCCCGATGTCCTTCCAGTTGCGGATCCTGCCCTGGTAGATCCCCTTGAGCTGGGCCAGGGTCACGTCCGCGATCGGATTGCTCATGTGCACGACGGGAATGATGCAGTCGTAGGCGACACCGAAGGGCACGGGGTAGACTCCCTTTTCAACGGCCAGCTTGACCTCCTTGTCCTTGATGAACCGCGAAGCGTTCCCGACATCGGTGGTGCCGTCAATGATCGCCTTGATACCGTTGCCGGAACCGCCGCCGGAAATGGTGATCTTGGTCTCCGGATTTTCTTTCATATAAGCTTCCGCCACTTCCTGGGCGATCGGAAGCACCGTGGTCGATCCTTTCACGACGATGTCTCCCGCCGTTGCGGCGGATACCGTGAACACCATTGCAAGTCCCAATACCGTGGTCAAAAGACCGTTTTGTTTCTTCATCGTTTTCCTTTCCTCCAACAATCAGGTTGTTTGGGTGGGTCACCCGTTTGCTTTCAAACACGAATTCGCTTTCGGTGGATGCGTTGTGACGCCGTACCCATCCATCCGATGGTGCAAAGATAGCCTTCTATTGTTAGATACGTGTTAAAGCTGTATTAAAAATTGGTGAAACCGGAAGGATGAGCCCTTGATGATCGGAAAACACCCGGATCCGCCGAAGGATTTCGTTCCGCGTGACGGGTGAGGATAGAAAATGCCCCCCCGGCAGAGGTTGGAATGCCGCAGTTGGGAAAATACGTTTTACCGTCTTTTCATAGGACGCCGGATAACCGGTGCCGTAGAACCTCAATATACGGTCTTCCCGTCCATAGAGACAGAGGGCCTGGGTGCGGTCTTGCCGGATCGATGCGAGCGGATTCAGAAAAAGGACGTCCGCCAGGGTTTTGAAAATACGGACGCGCCGACGGTGCAGCCGTCCAAATTCGTGACGCGTTTTGTGAACCTGAGGGAACATGAAATCGAGGTATCGTCGGAAGACCCCTCGCAAAAACGATTCGGATCCGCGACATTGGTGAATCTCGCGATAGTATCTGAAAAAGGACGTCGCCGCAGCTTTGACGCTCAGATCGAAAACAGCGTTGATGAGCACCAACTTTTTGAGAGGCGCCGCCAAACGGCTGTTTCCAAAAATGAGCGGTATGGCCCCGTAGCAGCAGCCAATTCCAGTTATCGGCAAACCGTCGCCGCGGTTCTCCCGATCGACGATCCGAAGCAGCGCCGCCGTATCCTTCAAGGCAGCGGCGTGGGAAAACCGGCCTGTCGAACGACCGTGTCCTGAATAACTGAAGGTAACAAGATCATATCTCATCCGAACCAGCCGGCGGAAATAACGGACCTGCTGAGCGGCGTCGCCGCCGATCAAAGGCGGCACGAAAATCAGCCCCCGTGGGGATTTCAGACGAATCCGGACCGTCTCCAGACGTCGACCGCACAAAGGCGTCAGCCGGTGTTCCGTAATCCAAGGCATCGCGTCCGAGGGTCACATGGGATTCAGGTAGACGATGATGGCGCCGCTTTTGCGCCTTGCACCCCGCTCCCAGCGGTGGGCCAGGATTCTACCCGATTGTCGGAGACGAGCGAGTTCCGCCTCGACGACGTCGGGGAGAACGGCCCTCCCCTCGGAGTGGAGCCCCTTTCCGACGATGACAAGAAGGGTGCGTTTTCCGCGATATCGAGATGTCTCAACAAACCTGCGCGTACTCTCAATGGCTTCCCGGGCCGTTTTGCCGTGCAAATCGAGTTCTTCCTGCGGCGGCGGATATTGACGTATCGTCTGTTCCGGCGTCATGTCGCCGTCATTCAGCCGCCTGTCGCATTTTTCTCCCAACAGCATTTCGGCGGTCTTCCCGGCGAGAGATTCCTCCAGCAAAACCTGAAAATCCTCGGAAACAGACTTCGAAACACGCCGTGCCGCCGTTGGATCGCCTACCGGCACCGACCGGGACGGCACATCCCTGAAATAGAGCGAGAAATCAGTGTCCTCCCTGAACACGGGAATGCCGTTCTTGTTTTTGGCCGGTCGCCGAACCTTGCGCCGGGGCGCCATTGACGCCGCGGCCTGATGTCGGCCTTCGGCGTCCAGGACTGTCTCCTTCGGTCGGTTTTCAAACAGCCGGGAAATATCGGCGTCCTTCTGAAATACAGGGATGCCGTGTCGATTCCGGAGCGCGGATCGGCGTTGATGTTGCCCCGGATCGGAGGGAGGCTGTTTTCGGCGTCGAGGGGTTTTTTTCCGGATTTTGGAAGGCGCGTCAACCGCGTTTGTCGAGACCGCCGCGGCCGGAGCCGGTACCGGTGTTTTTTCAGGTTTGGCGTCGGCTGCTTCCGCCCCATCCGGCGACAAAGAAACCGGTTCGGGCCGGGGAACCTTTACAGAACCTCGTCGGAAAATACGTTTCAATATGGAAAACATGGTTTCGCTATTTTGTTGGTTCCTCAAGCAGTCTTTTCCGGATAGTCGCACAGATCGAACAGAGGACAGTTCGGACAGTCCGGTTTTCTGGCCCTGCAGGTCTCCCGGCCGAAATAGATCATGCGAAGCCCCAGATCGTTCCACTCCGCTTCGGGGACCTTCGCCATCAGGTCAAACTCGATCTTGACCGGATCCTCATGACGAGTGAGGCCCAAGCGTCGGGAAATCCGCTTCACATGAGTATCCACCACCACCGCTGCCTGGCCGAAGGCGGCACTTCGCACCACATTGGCGGTTTTGCGTCCCACGCCGGGCAAGGCAACGAGTTCCTCGATGCCATGGGGAACGACCCCGCCGTAACGATCCACCAGTGCGGCAGCGCAGGCCCGGATATTCCGGGCCTTGTTGTGAAAGAATCCCGTAGGCCGGATGAGTGCTTCGATCTTCTTTATGGGGGCCCGAGCCAGGGCATCCGGTGTGGGATATACCCTGAACAGGGCCGGCGTAACGCCGTTGACCTGGCGATCGGTACACTGGGCTGAGAGGATGGTCGAAATGAGCAGCTCGAAAGGGTTCCGGTGAAGCAGCTGCGTCTTGACATCCGGATAGGCCTTTCTTAGGATGTCGCATATCTGCTGAATCTCATTTTTGGATTTCATTGGTATTTCGAATCCCTATAATCATGGAATGTCTCTAAAGCTCTTGCCGGACGCCCGGCATCCAACGCATGGAAAGATTTCTGTATCATGGTTTCACATCAAAAAAAAGTCCGCGCCCTGGGTCTCTGCTCCGGAGGGTTGGACAGCATCCTATCCGCACTGGTGTTGCGGGAGCAAGGCATCGATGTCGCCTGGGTCAGTTTTGAGACGCCCTTCTTTTCGGCTGACAAGGCTCGGAGAGCAGCCGACCTCACGGAGATTCCCCTGACGATCAGGAACATCACGTCGATATATATTCAAATGCTGAAAAACCCGCCTTGCGGGTATGGACAGAACATGAACCCCTGCCTCGACTGTCACGCCCTGATGTTTCGACTGGCCGGTGAAATGATGGAAGAGAACGGGTTCGATTTTTTGTTCAGCGGGGAGGTCATGGGCCAGCGCCCCATGTCCCAGACCCGCCATTCCCTGCGCTATGTCGAGAAGAACTCCGGCTACGAAGGATACATCGTTCGGCCTCTCAGCATCCAAAGGCTTCCGGAAACAATTCCCGAAAAAAAAGGATGGATTCGACGCGAAACGCTGTACGGAATCACGGGGCGCTCCCGAAAACCCCAGATCGCGCTGGCGCAACACTTCAAAGTCGTCGATTACCCCAACCCGGGCGGCGGCTGCCTGCTCACGGACAAACACTATTGCATCCGCTTGAAGGACCTTTTCGATCATGAAACCGTCTATACGGAAAGCAATCTGCACCTGCTCAAACACGGACGTCATTTTCGCATCGGACCGCATACAAAGATCATCGTCGGCCGGGATCAGCGGGACAACGACGCCCTCATCAAGTACGCCGACCGAAACCGGAATACCATGATCCGCCTCCGAAGCATCCCCGGCCCCATCGGTTTGATTACCGGCGAATCCACGGAGGAAGACACCCTGACGGCCGCGTCCATCTGCATCGGCTACAGCAAAACCGCCCCCCATACCGCCGTCGAAGTGATTGTCATCCGGCCGGGGGGGTCAACGATCCTGAAACTGAAAGGGATATCGCCCAACACCGCGAGCCGGTTCATGATATGATGCCGCCGGTTGTCGCCCGCCCTTGTCGCGAACCGTTTTTCCTTGACTTGAAAGGCCTGATTCCTTAGTTTAACAAATGGTGCGTATACTATTATCAAGGATGGGATGTTTTTCATCCAAAACCTTAAAACGGTAAAGGTAGGCCGACAGATGAGCTGGGACTGGGAGAAACTCAAAGAGCAACAGCAGCGGCGAAGCGACGTCCCGCCGAAAATGGATGACCTGCTGAAAAAATTCAACAACCTCAAGATACCGGGCGGGCCCGTGATCATTGTCGTAATCCTTGTGATTCTGCTGGCATCGACCATGTTCTATACGGTCAAACCCAGCGAGGTGGGCGTAGTCCAGCGATTCGGACGCTATGTTCGGACCACCCAGCCGGGGCTTCAGTTCAAAATGCCGCTTGGGATTGAAACCGTCAAAAAGGTTAACGTGAGACTGGTCAAGACCGAAGAATTCGGCGCGGCAGGCGGTGTTTCACGGGTTTCGGGAGGCGGCAACACCGTTACCTTGATGCTGACCGGCGACTTGAACGTCGGCGTGGTGCCGTGGGTCGTCCAGTACCGGATCAAAGATCCCTACAATTATCTCTTCAAGGTGCGTGATGTGCAACGGCTCTTGCGGGATCTGTCCGAGGCCTCCATGCGCCTCGTCGTGGGAGATCGCAGCATCGACGACATCATCAGTCAACGGGAGGAAATCGCCGTTGCCGCCCGGGAATCACTCCAACGGGAGCTGGATCAGGCCGAAACCGGTATTCATATCGTAACCGTGGAAATGAAGAAAACCGACGTTCCCGAGCCGGTGCAACCCTCCCTCAACGAGGTTAACCAGGCGACCCAGGAAAAGGAGCAACTGATCTATCAGGCCAAGGAAGACTACAACAAAGCCATCCCCACAGCTCGGGGCGAGGCGGATCGAACGATCCGTGCGGCTGAAGGGTATGCCCTGGATCGGGTCAACCGCGCCAAGGGTGACGCCTCCCGATTCACAGCGCTCTTCGCCGAATACAGCAAGGCGGAGGACGTGACGCGTCGACGGCTCTATCTGGAAACCCTGAACGAGGTCTATCCCAAACTCGAGCATAAATACATCGTGGACGACCAACAGAAGAACCTTCTTCCGCTCCTCAATATCGGAAAACAAGACGGTGGGATAAAATGATCTACAGAAATACGATTGTTGCGCTGGTGCTGGTGGCAGCGATGGTTCTTTTTGCATCAGCCTACGTGGTGGACGAGACCGAACAGGTCGTGATCACCCGTTTCGGCAGAATTATCGGCGACGCCAAAACAACCCCGGGATTGAAATTGAAGCTGCCGTTTATCGATCAGGCCAATTTTTTTCCCAAAATCCTGTTGCAGTGGGACGGCGACCCCGGTCAGATCCCCACCAAGGAAAAAACCTATATCTGGGTGGATGCCTTTGCCCGGTGGAAAATCGTCGACCCCATCAAATTTCTCCAGACCGTTACCGACGTCTTCAACGCCAACGGGCGCCTCAACGACATCATCGATCCGGCGGTCAGAAACGCCATCACCTCCCACAAATTGATCGAGGCGGTGCGGACGAGCAATCGTCCACTCTCCTTCCTGGATCTCGGCTGGCAGGAGGAGGAAGAGGAGGAAAGCAAGGAGCGGAAACAGGCCAAAATCAACTATGGCCGGCGTAAACTTCTTGAAGGCATCCTGAAACAGGCCCAGCCCAAGGTCGATCAATTCGGCATCGAATTGGTGGATGTACAGATCAAGCGGATCGACTACGTGGATACGGTCCGAAATTCGGTCTATAACCGTATGATCGCCGAGCGGAAGCAGATTGCCGAAAAGATTCGCTCCGAAGGCCGCGGAGAGGCCCAGAAGATTCGGGGTCAAAAGGAACGGGAACTGAAGCGAATCACCTCCGAGGCCTACAGGACCGCCGAGGTGATCAAGGGCAAGGCCGATGCCGAGGCCACCAAGCTCTATGCGGAAGCCTTCAACCTCGATCCTGATTTTTATTCCTTTGTCAAAACGCTGGAGGTATACGGCAACGCGTTGGGTCAGAACAGTTCCCTGGTCATGTCAACCGACTCGGATTTCCTGCAATACCTCAAAGGATACGCCGAAGCGGTCAAGCCCTGAAAACGGAAAAAGCACCTGACATCCGTTGGGTGCTTTTTCCAGTGTAATCGGCATACCGGAGCGGCTTTTATTTGCCTTTTCTTCTCTGGTGCCGCGTACGCGCCAGCAGTTTTCGATGTTTATGTTTTCGCATTTTCTTTCGACGTTTTTTTATGACACTTCCCAACTGATCACCTCCTGTTCTTTATTTTTTTTATGGTAAACGATTTTCGGTATCATGTATCTACATCGGATGTCTACAACTTTATCGGATAATTTGAAAGATCGGAGATGAAAGATTCGTCCCCGGCAACATCGGATAAAAGCCGTCTGGCCATGTTCAGCGATGAACAGTTACGGATCGTTGACGACACCGTATCCATGGCCGAGGACTTGGTCAGCAACTATTATAAGATGTCCGCGTCCCAGTGGCAGCGGTTAAAATATGACATCAAGACCCTCCAGGACCTCCATGACGATGAAATTGTTCACGGACCATTTGCGCAGGTTATCCGGTACGAAGCCAAACGGAAAGATACCGCCCTCGGATCCGCCGCCTATGATTTCTACAAAATATGCCTTCAGGACCATGCCATTTTAAAAACGCTCGAAGCGCATCCCGATCTGCGGCTTTTTCCCTTCTGTCTCTACATCGTCACCCACGAACTGATTCATATTGTCCGTTTTTGCAGGTTTCTGCAAAATTTCGACGCATCCAGCGACGAAAAAACGGCCGAAGAGATCCGGGTACATCAATATACCCGGGATATCCTGGAAAAGATGCAGATACCGGGAAAAATCCCGGTATTCCGCTTCTATCGGCACTGGTGCCGGAACTGTGATCCGGTGGACATGCTTCGCTGATCCCCTCCCCGTCTTCAACGTCTTCGAAAAAAAAGTCCGACTTTCTTGACAACCCCCAAACACGCCCTATATTTGGCATGCTTCTGCTTAAGAGAGTGTTTTTTCGGGAACTTTTCAGAGCCAAAAGATCATTTTCAGAGCTAAAAGATCAGAGGAGGTCATAACATCATGCCGATTTACGAGTACAAGTGCGAACAATGTGGAAAGACCGAAGAGGTTCTTCAAAAAATCTCTGAAGCGCCCCTGACCACGTGTGAACACTGTTCGGGAAAACTTCACAAGCTGATTTCCCACAGCGCATTCCATCTCAAGGGGTCGGGATGGTACGTAACGGATTATGCCAGGAAAACCCCTTCCAGCGGGAAAGCGGACACCCCCACGTCCTCGACGCATGACACCAAGGCCTCTGCTTCGGACGGGTCGAATGCCGCTTCGTCCAAAACGTCGTCCTGACGCCGGCCCCGTGTAAGACCGGACCTGGGATCACCAGGTGCGGAAGACGGCACTCCGAATCGGATCCATGCCGACGGATGTGAGCCGGAAAAGCTTTCAAAAAAATATAACGATCCATTCTTTACAACGAAAAATGTGTGATTATTGTTTTCAACAAAATTGAGGAAGGTCGTTTCGACGCTTACTTCGAATTTTGTAATATCTCATTATTACTACTAAATATTAAACCCATCATCAAACCTAAAGGAGAATGAGAGATGAAGTTGAAACCCCTGCAGGATCGAATTCTGGTTCAGCGCGTTGAAGAGGAAAACAAAACCAAGGGCGGAATCATTATTCCGGACACCGCCAAAGAAAAACCCGCCGAAGGCAAGGTTGTGGCCGTAGGCAACGGAAAAGTCGGCGACGACGGTCAGAGAATCGCCCTTGAACTCAAAGTCGGCGACCGGGTCCTTTTCGGAAAATATTCCGGCACGGAAGTCAAGGTGGAAGGTGAAGAATACCTGATCATGCGCGAGGATGATGTTCTGGGCGTCATCGAATAAAACGGCGACACCCAACCGATTACGATAACAGCATTTCACAATATACATATGGAGGTAGTTGAAAGATGGCCAAAGAGATCAAATACGATATGAAAGCCCGGGAAGCGATGCTCAAGGGGGTAAAGACACTCGCGGATGCGGTCGTGGTGACCCTCGGCCCTAAAGGGAGAAACGTCGTCATCGACAAGTCATGGGGCTCCCCCACCGTCACCAAGGACGGCGTTACCGTCGCCAAGGAGATCGAACTGGAAAACAAGTTCGAGAACATGGGCGCCCAGATGGTCAAGGAGGTCGCCAGCAAGACCAGTGATATGGCGGGCGACGGAACGACCACGGCCACAGTGCTTGCCCGGGCCATTTACGAGGAAGGCCAGAAGCTCGTGGCAGCCGGCAACAACCCCATGTCCATCAAGCGCGGCATCGACAAGGCCATCGAAGCGGCCGTCAAAGAGCTTCACAACATGAGCAAACCGACCAAGGATCAACGTGAAATCGCCCAGGTCGGCACCATTTCCGCCAACAACGACGAGACCATCGGCAACATCATCGCCGAGGCCATGAACAAGGTCGGCAAGGAAGGCGTCATCACGGTGGAAGAGGCCAAGAGCATGGAAACCACCCTTGACGTGGTGGAGGGCATGCAGTTCGATCGCGGGTACCTGTCACCCTATTTTGTCACTGATTCCGAAAAAATGGTCTGTTCCCTCGAGGAACCCTTCATTCTGATCAATGAAAAGAAGATCAGCAACATGAAAGACCTTCTCCCCATTCTGGAGCAGGTGGCCAAAATGGGACGCCCGCTGGTCATCATCGCCGAGGATGTGGACGGCGAAGCCCTGGCCACGCTGGTGGTCAACAAGCTGAGAGGCACCCTGCAGGTCGCTGCCGTCAAGGCACCGGGATTCGGTGACCGCCGAAAAGCGATGCTGGAAGACATTGCCATTCTGACCGGCGGCCAGGTGGTTTCCGAGGATATCGGCGTAAAACTGGAAAACATCACCATCAACGACCTTGGAAAGGCCAAACGCATCAGCATCGACAAGGACAACACCACCATCGTCGACGGCGCCGGTGCGCGTACGGCTCTGGAAGGCCGGGTCAAACAGATTCGCGCCCAGATCGAAGAGACGACCTCCGACTACGATCGTGAAAAGCTTCAGGAACGTCTGGCCAAACTCATCGGCGGCGTGGCCGTCATCAACGTAGGGGCCGCCACCGAAACCGAGATGAAAGAGAAGAAGGCGCGCGTCGAGGATGCCCTCAACGCCACTCGTGCTGCGGTTGAGGAGGGCATCGTCCCCGGCGGCGGCGTCGCTCTGGTTCGCTGTCTGGGCGCCCTGTCGAAGCTGGACGTCAAGGCCGATGAAAAGTTGGGCGTCAAGGTCGTCATGCGGGCCATTGAAGAGCCCCTGCGTCAGATCGCCAACAACGCCGGATTCGAAGGCTCCGTGGTGATCGACAAGGTTAAGAGCAGCGAAGGTGCCATGGGCTTCAACGCCGCCACCGACACCTACGAGGATCTGATCGAGGCAGGCGTCATCGATCCCACCAAGGTGACCCGTTTCGCGCTGCAGAACGCCGGCAGCGTCGCCTCCCTCATGCTGACCACCGAAGCCATGGTGGCCGACAAGCCCGAAGAAAAGAGCGATATGCCCGGCGGCGGCATGCCCGGCGGCGGCATGGGCGGCATGGGCGGCATGGGCGGTATGATGTAATGCCCAATCCCGACCTGAAAATCGTTTAAAACCTTAAAAGGCCCCTGGGTCCAAATCCGGATCAGGGGCCTTTGTGTTCTCTACCCCAATAAGCCTCGTCCGCCCCCCTCCCCCCTGTATCAAAAAACGGAAATGGTTGCTTGACAAACCTCTGCCGAGCCATATAAGCATCTATAAGATCAGTTATAAGGTTATCCGGATTTTTATCGTCCTTCCCCGATTCAAGGAGTTCGCTGATGAAAAACACGTGGAAAATCAAGATGCCTTTCATGCTTGCATTGCTTGGGTCATTTTTCGCCATGGCGTCTTATGCGGCCGATAATGAAAACCGCGTCCGTGATGAAGCCGTCACCTATTATATTGTCCAGGAAGGAGACACGCTGTGGGATATCTCAAATCTCTTTCTGGCGTCTCCCGGGTACTGGCCGGAAATCTGGTCGATCAACAGCCGAATCCCCATCCTGAACCCACATTTGATCTTTCCGGGACAGCGCATCCGACTTTACGGGAGAGGTCCGACGCCCCAGACGATCGGGGGGGAGGCAAGTCCTCCGGCAGAACCGCCCCGGATCGCCGCCCGCCGGTATTTTCATTATCCGTCCATCCATCGCATCGGATTCATTCAGAATGATCCTGCAAGGTCCCTGGGCGTCATTTTCAAGGTCCGCGGCAACAAGGAAATGATCAGTATGACGGATGTCGTCTACATCCAGGCGTCCGGTGAAACAGACCTTGCCGTCGGGGACCGATATACGATCTATCGCGCTTCAACCCCCATCTTCGATCCGGCCGGGAAGACAGTGATCGGGGTCCAGCATCTGTTGACAGGCACCGTCGAGGTCCTTCGAAAATCACCCGATTATATCCTGGGACGAATCATCCAGTCCTTTCGGGATATCCGGATCGGTGACCGCCTCATGCCGATCGAGGAGCGCTCCCCCGACATTCCGCTTACCGACAGTATTACCGGGCTTTCCGCCAGGATTATCGCCGCCGAGGAGCGGACCGCCATCATGGGGGAACATGATATCGCTTTTATCGACAAGGGCGCTCTGGACGGGGTTCGGCCAGGCCAGAAGTACGGCATTTTCGAGCCGACGCATGTGCGGCTTCCGGAAACCTCGGAAGGAAAAAGCACGAACGACTTCGTCGTCCGTTCCGAGGTGGGCAAGGTTATCGTGCTCTTGACCCGTCCCACCGCAGCGAC
Organism: Desulfococcus sp.; assembly: GCF_050178255.1. Classification (NCBI taxonomy): domain Bacteria; kingdom Pseudomonadati; phylum Thermodesulfobacteriota; class Desulfobacteria; order Desulfobacterales; family Desulfococcaceae; genus Desulfococcus; species Desulfococcus sp. Next base: position 27,241 of record NZ_JBFXGG010000038.1, read on the forward strand.
TTGCCTCATCACCCATTCCCTGCAGAGTCTCAATGCAGGCCTCGCCGTAGCGTTCCCCGAAGATTAGGCACCCGCTTCCGGCATACAGGACCCTCTGCAAACCGAGCCCTGCCCGAGGAGAGATCCTCAGGCGCCTTGTCATGCCCCCGCTGATCCCCCGCATTTTATCCGCCACTCCCGCTCCGGGACCGGGGGAAGCATCTATTCCGCCCCAACGGGAGATACAAAAATGCCGACGCCTGGAAAAATCCAGGCGTCGGCATTTTTGTCGAAAAAACGATGGACGGGAGCCCCTAACGCACCTCGCGCCACGAGTGGATCGTCGCCTCGGGAACGGGCACGGCGATCTCACCGTCGGCGACGCCTGCGGCTTCGTTGTTGTAAGTCGTTCCCCCAAAGGATTGAAGAGATCCAAAAGCGGTCTTGATATAGAGATGCTGATCGTCAACGATGGGCGCGACCCTGCCGCTCCCCTTGGGCAGCGGAATTTCACTCAGAGGCGCAATCGTTTCGTTTGCGCCGTCGAGCACCTGCTTAAAGGCGTACAGGTTCCCCTCGCTGGCGCCGCCGGCCTCGCAGGGGTCCTCCGTCACCGCCGTGGTGGTGCTGAAATAGACCTGGCCGGCGGCCGCGAAAACCGAGGCATAAACCCCATGGCCCGCAGGCAGGGCGTAGGACCATTCAAGCGTGGTGCTGTCGGTGCCGCCCCGCTTGCTGTCGAGGTAGGCGTAGAAATGATAGGTGGCCGATGCATCACCGCCGGTTCCGAAAAACACCCGGACGCCCTCGTCGTCTGTCACCACCGCGGGGGCACCGTATATGCCCTCCCCGGCATTTCGTTCGGAGGAGTTGACAATGAGATCCGAGAAGACGCCGCCGTCAATGGCGACCCGATACATGAACCCCTTGTCGGTGCCCACATAGAGCCGATCCACATAGCCGTCGCCGTCGGAGTCCACGGCTGCCGGCTGTCCGCTGCCCACGCCGCCTTTTCCGCTCTCCCCTGCGGCGTCCAATGGAATCCTGGTAATGGCGCCGGAAGCGATATCGATCATGTAGATGACCGGGTGATCCGCCGGATCCGTGACCCCCGAGAGAAGAAAGGCGACCCATTGGTCGTTTTCGATCATACCGATGACCGGCGAGGAGCGGCTGTTGAAGAGGTCGGGATCCCCTTTTTCCCAAAGCAACGCCGGATCAGCCGGATCGGTTACATCCAGGCAGGTCACCATGTGTCCGCCGTTCCCCTGGCAGACGATCAGTACGGTGCGCCACGCGCCGTTGGTATAGACATCCCCGAGTGCCGGGGAAGCGTCCAACCAGGCCTCGCTGTCTCCGGTCTTTCCATAGAGATTTTTCATCTTCCCCAACAGATTGCCGGGGATATAGGCCCACAGCTCCGATCCGGTGCCGTATTGGGCCGTCTCTTTCGTCTCGCCGGACCAGACGAAATGGCCGCGATGCTCGATAGGAATGGTTTTCGGGTTGTCGCCCCAGTTGAACCTGCCGCCGTCAAAGGCGTGAAGCATGCCGTCCCGGGCGCCCACAAACACCACGACGTCCCGGTTCTCATGTGCCGCCCGAAAGGTCGTTGTGTCTTCCCCGGCGGGATCATGAAAGCTCGCCTTCATCGTATTGTCGACCTTGCTGCCGAAGACCCACTCGGGAAACCCCGGCGGCGTCATGACCGCCGGAGCCGAATGGTCCACGGCCCCCAGTAGCCACGGTCGCTGTTCGGTGCTGCCGTTCTTCTGGTATCCCAGAATCCAGTTCACCAGTTCACTGTTCGTCGGCAGCGATGTGTCGTCCCCCCCCGAAGGCGCCAGGTTGAGGAGGGCGTCCGACACCGTGTCCGTTCCCAGCACGGAAAGACCGCTCGAAGAAATGACGGAATAGGACTTGTAGTCGGCCGAGAGTTGAATCCCGCCGTCGGGGACCGGATAGTTATCGAGTTGAATCGTGTATTCGCCGCTGTCCAGATCGATGGTGCCGCTCATGCCGCTTACCTCGGAGAGGGTATTCCCGGTGTAACCGTCGCTCAGAACAACGGTTCCTTCCGAAGTCTTGACCACGAAAGTGCCGTCCAGCACCGGCACGTGGGTCAGGGTGCCGGAATAGGCGGTCACCCCGCTCTGGATCGTGACAAGTGCCTCGCCGGCGTAACTGTTCTCGGTCATGGACGGGAAATAGATCGTTCGGGGAGAGGTCCCGATATCTCTCTGACTCAATTTCTCCCCCGCGTCCCAGATAACGCTCCTGGCCGCCTCCGAAGCTCTTGCCGTCTCGGGATCATAAATCATGACGGCCTTCAGGTGTCCCCTGGCCTCCGGATCGGCAAACCACTCGGGATCCAGGGGATCCGGCAGATCGAAGCTGCCGGAGTAGACGACGTTGGTCTGCACCACCGGCACCGAACGGGAGACCGTCTCTCTCGAGACCAGGGCGGAAAGCTTCACGTCCACCACCATCGGCGACGTTCCCCGG
>NZ_JBFXGG010000039.1:0-29709 GCF_050178255.1 Desulfococcus sp.
GTTCCCATTCCGAACACGGAAGTTAAGCTCTTTTGCGCCGATGGTACTGCATGGGCGACTGTGTGGGAGAGTAGGACGCCGCCGTCAATACCAAAAAGCCCGTTTCTTCCCGAAACGGGCTTTTTTTTTATCGCTGCTCGAGGCCGAACCATGTAAGTCGGCATCGTCAATCATTCCGTCTTGTTGGGTGTATCCGAAAGCTTTATCCGGCAGCGGCAAATCCGAGATCGAAGGCTTTGAGATTGGTTTCCACGAACGCTTTCTTGGTCTTGGTGCGAATCGCCTCCTTGAGGCTTTCGGCCGAAATCGGCAGAATGCCGGTCTGGGCCATGGCGCCCAGAAGGACCATGTTCACCGCCATAACGCTTCCTGCCTGTTTGGCGAGGGCCGTTGCATCAAAGGCGATCATGCGAGCGGTCTTGGCCTGAATCAATTCCTGGATCCGCTTGAGGTCGGGATAGGTTGCCTGGCCGGTGGTGACGGTGAATGGAGACAACGGCGAGAGATTGGTGATGACCGTCGTGTCGGCGCTGCATTTCGGTAGTGCCCGAAGGGTTTCCGAGGGTTCAAAGCCGACCAGCAGATCGGCCTCCCCGTCGGAGATGATCGTGCTGTGGGCATCACCCAATACAATGGCGGATTCAACCACACCCCCGCGTTGGGCCATGCCGTGAATTTCACTCATTCGGACCGGAACGTCCGATAAGAGCGCCGCTTCCCCGATGACGCGGGAGGCGAGCAGGTTCCCCTGGCCTCCCACGGCAACGATAATCAATCTTGTGATATCCATATGGCTCGATTCCTTATGCGTGCAGTTCAGAATATTGTTAAAAGATCTTGTTTCGACACCGGCCACCTCATTTTTTCAGCGGCAAAATAGCATTTTCCGGGCAAATCTGGGCGCAGACGGCGCACCCCCAGCAGAGGTCGGGATCGATATGGACCCGATCGTCTTTGATGTAGAAAGCCGGACAGGCCAGATCGTCGATACAGTTCCGATGATTCACGCATTTGTCGCTGACATGAAAGACGCGATCCTTGAGTTCCTTGAGCCCCTTGGCGTAGAGGGAGCACATTTCCTGAGAGATGATCACGGATACGCCCTTGTATTCGATGGCTTCCCGGACAGCCGCAATGCTCTTTTTGACCTTGAAGGGCTTGATCACCGTCACGTGCTGAACCCCCAACGATTTGACCACCGATTCGATGGAGATGCGGCCATAGCCGTGCAGATTCAATTTCTCCATATCCACGCCGGGGTTTGGCTGATGTCCGGTCATGGCCGTGGTGCCGTTGTCGAGAATGACGAGGGTGAAATCGTGATTGTTGAAAACCGCGTTGATGAGGCCGGGAATTCCCGAGTGAAAAAAGGTCGAATCCCCGATGAAAGCGACCACTTTTTTCTTTGTCACCTTGGAAAAACCGCAGGCGGTGCCGACGGATGCGCCCATGCAGACCACGAAGTCGGCCATGGACAGGGGCGGCAGAAATCCCAGGGTATAGCAGCCGATATCCGACGGGTATATGGTGTCGAGGCCCTCCGCGGCTTTTTTTACCGCGTAGAAGGTGGCGCGATGAGAGCAGCCGGCGCAGAGTGTCGGCGGTCTCTGGGGGATCTCGGGGAGATCCGACAGGTCGGGAGGGGCGGAGGCGGCGAAGGGCAGGTCGAAGCAGGCGGCAATGCCTTTCCGGACCATAACCGGATCAAATTCGTACAGACGCGAGAAAAGATCCTGACCCTTGCCGCGAATGGGAAGCGTCAACCCCTCTTCCTGGGCCAGGGCTTTGATGGACTCCTCCATGTAAGGCTCTCCCTCCTCCACGACCAGGACGCGTTCGCAGTCTTTGAGAAAGCCTTTGACCAGGTTTCCGGGCATTGGATGGGAGAAGCCCAGGCGCAGGATTCGGGTCCTGTTCTTGATGTTCAGGGCTGCTACGGCGTCTACGGCATAATTGTAGCTGACGCCGTTGCAGACGATGCCCCAGGATCCGTCGCCTTCGATCGTGTTGATTGCTGATGTGTCGGCGATCTTGCGTGCCTGTTCCCACCTATCCAGCAGGCGTACATGGAGCTTTCTGGAGACAGCCGGCACGCAAACATATCGAAGAGGATCCTTGGTGAAGTCCCCATTGGGGACACGGGGTTTCAGAGGGCCCAGGGTGACGACGCCGTTGGAATGGTTGACCCGGGTGGTTGTCCGGAAAATCACGGGTTCGCCCAGGGTTTCCGACAAGTCGAATGCATAAGGGACCATCTCCTTGGCCTCCTCGACGGATGAGGGTTCCACCATTGGAAGTCCGGAGAGTTTGGCGTAGTAACGGGTGTCCTGTTCGTTCTGGCTCGAAAACATGAATGGATCGTCAGCGACCACGATGACCATGCCGGCCTTTACACCGATATAGGCGAGGGTCATCAGCACATCCGATGCGACGTTCAGGCCGACGTGCTTCATCATGCACATGGCGCGGACGTTTGCGTTGGCCGCTGCCGCCGCGACCTCGAGAGCGACCTTCTCGTTGGTGCTGTATTCGAAATAGAGATCGGTCTCCTGGGATATCTGGAAAAGATTGGCGGAAATTTCCGAAGAGGGCGTGCCCGGATAGGTGCTGGCAAAAGCCAGTCCGGCTTCGACGGCTCCTCTGGCGATGGCGTCGTTGCCCAGGAGAAGCATTTTCCGGCCGGGTTCATCGGTTAATAATCTGTGCATCTTCACTTTCCTTCAAAATTAATGGATTGGTGTTGCCTTGCCATTCACCTGAATGACCACCCAGCGCATTTTTCGGCAAACACGCGCGATGGGCTTGATTTTTTTTGCAAAGCCGCAAAAAGCGGCAATTTGTAATTCTTATCTCAGCATACTTGAGGTGTAAAGATCTTTTTCAGCCGAACAGGTTGTTGAAAACACTTTACAAAGCTGAATTCATGATTTATAGAAGCGGTTTGATACAATACTTGGATTGCTGATAACGGTGAACATAGCCCGATACGAGGATACAAAGTGGACCCTCGCAGGATACTTGTAATCGCCACCCGGAATCAAGGCAAAACAGCAGAAATTCGCGATATTTTGCGGGATTTCCCGGTGGAAATCAAAAATTTGGATGATTTTGGTCCGATCCCCGAAATCGAAGAAGACGGTGAAACCTTCGACGATAATGCCTACAAAAAGGCGAGTTTCACTGCCAGGGTATTGGGCTTTCCGGCCCTTGCGGATGATTCGGGCCTCGTAGTGGCGGCTCTGGACGGCAGACCGGGTATCCATTCCGCCCGATACGGAGGGGCGGGCATCACCGACAGGGAACGATGCAAAAAGCTGCTGGCGGAACTCGAGGGCGCGGCAAATCGAAAAGCGGCGTTTGAATGCGTTATTTCCATCGCGGTGCCGTCCGGACCGGCGCTGACTTACGAGGGGCGTTGCGAAGGGGAGATCGCCCGGTCCCCTGACGGCGTCAATGGATTCGGATATGACCCGGTGTTCTATTATCCGCCCATGGGCAAAACCTTCGCCCGGCTGACCCGAGAGGAAAAGAACCGTGTCAGTCACCGGGGAAAAGCCTTGATGGAGGTCCGTGAAGAATTCGACAAGATATTGAAATGGATCGATATCCATATGCCGGCTCCCGAAAGGGTCGGTTGTCGGGCCGATACTTCGTCGACCCGGTAAAAGATGTATTCGTAAAAAATCGATGCCCATGCGGTCCCGAAAAAGGTTCGAGATCAAGGCTTCTGAGTTCCGAAAAACAGGGTGGTCTAACGGTGTGGCGTCCAGACGGTGGATGCGCGCGAAGCAACCATCGGGTTTTTACGGAGCCGTCAATAAATGACGATACGATAACGATTTGACCAGTGAAGGCGGGGAGAGATGGCGTACAGAAAACAGCTTGACGACATGTTACGTAATCATGGTGATTTAAGACGAAATCCGGACCGAAGAGCGGCCATACGGGATGCCGTTGCGCGAAGGGAAGCCTTTGTCGCGGCGAACGGCTGCCTGGCCACCTGGACCCCTGCCGATTCCACGGGTCGTGCACCCATGGACACCATGATTGTTCGTCGTCCCGACACGGACGGAAATATCGATTGGGATTCTCCCAACAATCTGCCCATCGACGCCGAGACCTTCGACATGCTCTGGAAGGACGCCCTGACCGTTCTCGGACGGAAAAAGACGCTTTACATCACCGACCGGGTCGTGGGCGCCGACGCGTCCTATGCCCTTCCCGTACAGACGATCACCGATCGCTCCCTTACCGCGCTGTTCACGCTGAACATGTTCCGCGCGGTTCCCGCCGATATTCAAAACAGCATTTTCGCCGAAAAAGGGTTTACCCTCGTGGTTCTGCCCTACGACAAGATCGACGGCTCCCGCTATGAGGGACGGTTGAGAAAACTCAAGAACGGCCGGGTTTCCCATATGGCCATCATCATGGACTTTTCGAAGCGATTGGGCCTGGTTTATGGATCCGCTTACGGCGGCAGTGTGAAAAAATTGATTTTCACAGTGATGAACTATTACCTGCCCCTGGAGAATATCCTGCCCATCCACTGCTCTGCCAATGAAAATGCGCATGGTGATCTGAGTCTGTTTCTGGGGCTTTCGGGGACCGGTAAAACAACCCTCTCGGCCGCTCCCGGCCGTGCGCTTCTGGGGGATGACGAGCACGGGTGGAGCGAGAACGGAATCGCCAATTTCGAGAACGGATGCTACGCCAAGCTCATCGATCTCAATCCCGAAAAAGAACCGGAAATCTTTCAGGCCGTGTTCCATGAGGACGACTACCTCAACCACGGCGCCATCGTGGAAAACGCCATGATGTACCCGAACGGCTGCTTCGATCTGTGCGATGACCGCCTGACGCCCAATAGCCGGGCCTCCTATCCCCTTCGTTTTCTGAGCAACATCAAGCCTTCGTCCACCGGGAATCACCCAAGCAATATCATTTTTCTTACCGCCGACGCCAACGGCGTCATTCCACCGGTGTCCCGACTGAATTCCGCTCAGGCCATGCTCTGGTTCCTGATGGGATATACGAGCAAACTGGCTGGAACCGAAACCGGCATCGTCGATCCGGTATCCACCTTCTCCCGCTTCTTCGGCCAGCCGTTCATGCCGTGTCTTCCCCATATCTACTCCGATCTGCTCGGTTTGAAAATGCGGGAACATCGCACGAATGTCTACCTCATCAACACCGGATGGAGCGGTGGCCCGTACGGCATAGGCCAACGAATGGACATCACCATGACCCGCGCCATGGTGAACGCCGCACTTGACGGAAAGCTCCAGGACGTGGAATACCGCGAAGACGCTCTTTTTCATCTGGAGGTCCCCCTTTCCTGTCCCGACGTTCCAGCGGAGATTTTGACGCCGGAGCACACCTGGGCGGACAAGGCTGATTACCACAAGCGCGCATTGAAGCTTTCCTGGGAATTCAGTGATTATTTCAACAAGGCGTACGGCAACAAAAACATCGATCCGGATGTCCGAAAGGAGTGCCCCGGAAAGTAATATTCAGCCGATCTCAGAGCGTGCCAGGGAAACCGGGGGGAGTTTCACCCGGTTTCTTTGTTGGGCGACTGCGCGCCGTGCGTGATGGAACGAACCGACAGGGATGGGCACCGGGTAAAGCGATTTGAACGCTCCGATAGTCAAGATGGTTTTCAGCCCCCGCATGCTGGTGGCCTTTCTGATGGGATTTTCCTGCGGGATGCCCCTGCTGTTGACGATCACCGTACTGCAGGCATGGATGAAGGAAGAGGGGGTCGATCTGTCCGTGATCGGACTGATGGCGCTGGTCGGCCTTCCTTACACGGTCAAATTTTTATGGGCGCCTTTCCTGGACCGCTACAGTCTGCCTTTTCTGGGGCGCCGACGGGGATGGCTTCTGGTGGCCCAGGCAGCCTTGGCCCTGGCGCTGGTGGTATTGGGCCTGACCCGACCGGCGACGCATCCCTGGCTGGTGGCTTTCGCGGCATTCTGGGTGACCTTTTTCAGCGCCACCCAGGACATTGTCGTCGATGCCTATCGCCGTGAGGACCTGTCGGACAACGAACTGGGACTGGGCTCCTCCCTTTATATCAACGGCTACCGGGTCGGCATGCTGCTGGCCTCGGGTGGTGGGCTGATCATGGCCGACTACATGTCGTTCTCCATGGTGTACTGCATCATGGCCCTCTGCATGGCCCCCGGCATTTTGACCACCTTGCTGGCTCGAGAGCCGGAGGTTGTCGATATCCCCCCCAAAAGTCTCAGGTCCGCCGTAGTGGATCCCTTGATCGAGTATTTCAGCAGGGAGAACGCCGTCTGGATACTGGCTTTTGTCCTCTTTTACAAAATAGGGGACACTATGGCTCTGGCAATGACCACGCCGTTTTATCTGGATGTGGGGTTCACCAAAACGGAAATCGGCACCGTAGTGAAACTCTTCGGTTTCTGGGCTACCATCGGCGGTAGTCTCGTGGGGGGCATCATTATGCTCCGTTTGGGCATCAACCGCTCTCTCTGGATCTTTGGCATTTTTCAAATGGTTTCCATTTTGGGATTTGCGGCGCTTGCCCGGGTCGGCTACAGTTTGCCGGCTCTGTCGGGGGTCATCGTTTTCGAGAACCTGAGCGGTGGTATGGGGACGGCCGCCTATGCCGCTTTTATGGCGAGCATCACCAATAAAAAATTTACGGCCACCCAGTACGCCCTGCTCAGCAGTCTTATGGGAATTCCCAGGGTCATGGCCGCGGCGCCCACCGGATTTCTCGCCGCACGCCTGGGATGGGAGGGATTTTTCATATTCTGCACCGTCATGGCCGTCCCGGGAATGTTGCTGCTGCTCAAATTTGCACCTTATCGGGCGGAGCGTTGATACCCGCGGCCCGCATTGACAAGTTTGATTCCGTGCGTACCATTGATCTATGCGAAATGAAGTGATCCATGAATGAAATCAAAGAGATCATCACCCCGGCAACCCGCCTTCGCGAGCTGGCGCAGCGGCGTACCGAAATTCTTTCCATGCCCCCGGAGAACGCCCGCAACGCCATCTTGGAGAGTCCTCAGCCTGCTGCCCTGGTGCATTCCATCCGTGAAGAGGATTTCTATTTCTTGATCCACGATATCGGCGTGGAAGACGCTCTGGAGTTGCTGGGCCTTGCGTCCGACCGGCAATGGGACTTCATCCTGGATATGGGCATGTGGGAAAAAGATCGGATTTCCATGCCCGATTGGACCCGATGGCTCAACCGCCTCATGAAGGCCGATCCCCATCGGTTGGTGAGATGGATTTCCGAAGAGCGCGCTGCGGATTTCGAATACTATCTCTACAGAAACATTCAGTTGGCCGTCCGCGAACACGATCAGGATCCGTCGGATTTCGGGGAGGGATTTCATACCTATGACGATACGTTGTATGTGAAGTTTGGGAAAACCCTATATGATCCGGAGAGAAAGCCCGACGCCATCGAGGAGAGGGATGCCTTTCTGGATGAATTCCTCTTCCGACTTGCTGCGGATGATCACATCCTTTATTATAATCTCCTGGTGGAATCCCAGGCTGTGATTCCCGCGGAATATGAAGAGGAGGCCTATCGTCTGCGCAATATCCGGATGGATGAAAAGGGGTTCAAGCCCTTTGAAGAGGCTGTCGGCATATACCAACCGCTTTCGACGGACAATTTTTTCAGGGGGCGGCAAAAGCGTTATCCGGTCAGATCTCTTTCGGGGGAGGGCGATGCACCGTTTTATCCTTTCAATATAATGGCCCCGGACAGTCTTTTTGCCCGCGGTCTGGAATTTCTGGGCGACTGGCAATGGCATGCAAGCCTTCGAAATGAGTTCGCCGGGCTCTGCAACCGAATTGTTTCGGCCGATCGGCAGCCGGTTGAAGAGCGCGAAGCGCTTCGGTCCGTCGTTAAAAAGGTTTGCGGATATGTCAGTATCGGAATTGCCGCGCTGACGGACCGGAACGACCCCTCCCCGGGCCGGGCCGCGATGCTGATCCGACAATATCCTATGGAGGATATCTTCAGGGTCGGTTACGGCAAGGCTCTCGATCTCAAATGGCGGGCCGAACGGTGGCGAAAGGAGAGTTGGGCTGAAGAGCATGGGCTTCCCTTGAGCTTCTGGGGAGAGGCCTGGCTGGGGGTTATTGGAGGGCTTCTCATACGTCGACCGCTCTTTTTTGATAATTATCGAACGGGGGTTCTCTATCGGGAATTCCATACCATGGCGGATATCACGGCGACCCGGAAAGTGCTGGATCAGGTGATCGCCCTGGATGAACTTTTCGGGCTGATGGAGGGGGTTGCCTTCCGGTTTCCGCGCCGGATGCTGACCTGGCAGCAGCTATTGCTGACCCTGTGGGCCCGCTGGTCCACCGGATACGACGGCGATCGTCTCGCCATGCCCCTGTCGACCTTCATACCTTTCTACCGGGAGCTTTGGGAAGGCAGTCTGCCCTCGCGAAGAATCAGCGATGCTGCAAGGGAGCGATTCTTGAAATGGCTCGCCCATGCCGCGCGCCTGGATGCCTATGTTCTGTCCAGCAAGTTCCGGGAGACTCTGGAGGCGCTGTTTGACGCTGTGGAAAATGAATACCAGGCGGTTTCGGAAGTGCATCTCGATCCCAGACATATCCATTTATTCATGTTGACTTGACAAGATGCCAAAATTGTTTTTAAACAAATGTTTTATACTCAACTTTCGACTTTCATAGGCCGGTGCCGGGAGGATACGGCCCGGGCCCCACGCGGTTTCGTTCAAGTGCCGCTAAAGCTTGCTCCGGGCGGCCCGGAAACTCGCTGCGCTCAAACAGTCCGGGCCGCTGATCCGCCGCGGCGCTTAAGCGGCACTAAAACTCACCGCTGAAGGGGCGCGGGCCGTATCCTCCCGGCACCGCTTTCCGGTTACCATCATGAAAGTCGAAAGTTGAATTTTATATATGTACGAAGGAAACGAGGGAGAAACGAATGCCGATTTATGAATTTAAATGTTTGGAGTGCAACGAGTATTTTGAAATCCTGGTCACCCGCACCGACGAAGCGGTAGACATGGCCTGTCCAAAGTGCCGGGCCCAGAATTTTGAGCGGGTCATGAGCACGACCAACTACGCCATGGCCGCCGGCGGGGCGTCTGCCGGTGTCAAGGCCCAGACCCGTCAATGCTCGAGCGGATCCTGCACCACCTACGAAGTTCCCGGAATGACGCGCTGAGCCTCCGGGGGCACGAGAAATCCGGATTCAATCGGAAACGGCAATCTGAACCGATATGACATCACCGGTACCTGTTTATATTGAAACCTTCAGGAGAGGGGATCTCGACGAGCGAGTCGAAACGGCCCGACGCCGAATGGCGTGCTGTACCCTTTGCCCGAGAACCTGCCGGGTAGACCGCCTTGCCGGAGATACCGGCATCTGTAAAACCGGGCCCAGAGCCTGGGTGTCGAGCTGCGGACCCCATTTTGGGGAAGAGAGGCCCCTGACGGGAACGGGCGGATCCGGAACGATTTTTTTCACCCATTGCAATCTACTCTGCCTTTTCTGCCAGAATTTCGACATCAGCCACGGGAATGCGGGAGATCCGACCGGGACTGAAGCGCTTGCCCGTATGATGCTGTCCCTGCAGGAGGCCGGATGTCATAACATCAACCTGGTGACGCCGTCTCATGTCGTTCCCCAGATTCTGGCGGCACTGAAGCCGGCGATCGAAGGCGGCCTCTCTCTGCCCCTGATTTACAACAGCAGCGGTTACGACAGCGTGGAGACCCTGAAGCTGCTTGACGGTGTTGTCGACATCTATATGCCCGATTTTAAATTCTGGTCTCCCGACCTTGCCCGACGGGCGTGCCGTGCCCCCGATTATCCGGATGTCGCCCGGAAAGCGCTGATTGAAATGCACCGTCAGGTCGGGGATCTCGTCATCGACGAAGGCGGTATCGCTCGTCGCGGCCTTCTGGTGCGCCATCTGGTGCTTCCCGGAGGGCTTGCCGATACCGACAAGGTCATGGGGTTCATTGCCGATCGTATCTCTCCGAACACCTATGTCAATATCATGCCCCAGTACCGACCCTGCGGTCGGGCCGCCGAAGTCGAAGGGCTTGGACGCTTTCCGTCCCGAAGCGATTTCATCGACGCGCTGAAAGCCGCTCGGGCTGCCGGCATTACCCGGCTTGACGAACCCCGTCGCGTTTTTCTGGTGGCATGACACAATGGGAAATATTTATGCCGTCGGCGATATTCACGGTTGTCTTGACAAGCTCGAGCAATTGTTCGCGAAAATCGACCCCGATCCAATGCGGGATCAGCTGATTTTCCTGGGCGACTACATCGATCGGGGGCCGTCGTCCTATGAGGTGGTGGCGTATTTGATCTCGCTCAAAAAGCGGATGCCCGACACCGTTTTTCTGAAGGGAAACCACGAAGAGATGTTTCTTCAATACCTTTCCGGGATCGAGCGCCACCTGTTTCTCACAAACGGCGGCAAGGCGACGCTGGACAGCTATATGAAAAACAAGGCCTGCGCAGACGAAAGTCTCATCCCGCCGGATCATCTCCAATTTTTTTCGGCACTCGGTCTTTATTATCAGACCGGGGACTATATCTTCGTCCATGCGGGGTTGAGGGAAGGGGTCCCTCTGGAATCGCAGAAGTCCGAAGATTTGCTCTGGATACGCGATGCTTTCATTGCTTCCGATTATGATTTCGGCAAGCGGGTTGTTTTCGGCCACACGCCGTTCAGCATTCCACTGGTTCAGCCCAACAAAATCGGCGTCGACACGGGGGCCGTGTACGGCAACCGCCTGACCTGTGTCAAATTGCCGGAAATCGTATTTTTTCATGTCTGATGTGGCTGGGATCTGATATGGATGCCCTTTCGGCTTCAGATCAGGCGTTTTGGAAGACCTTGTTTTGTGCATGAAGGAGGAAAAATGATGATGAAGAGGTTTACGCCGACAATTGTCATTCTGTTGATGTTCATGAGCGGTACGGCCCTGGCCGAACGGATGACGGTCAATGTTTCCATGGCGAATGTCCGCTCCGGCCCCGGCAACGAACACGGAATCCTGTGGAAGCTTGAAAAATATCATCCCGTCGAAATCCTCAAAAAGCAGGATGTCTGGTATTATTTCGAGGATTTCGAAAACGACAAAGGATGGATTCACAAAAGTCTCCTTACCGGCGAACCTTCGGTCATTGTCGTAAAGGATCGCTGCAACATCCGCTCCGGCCCCGGCACCCAATACGAAATCGTTTTCACCGTTGAAAAAGGCGTGCCGTTCAAAGTGCTCAAGAAAGAGGGCGAATGGATAAGCATTGTTCATGCGGACGGTGACAAAGGATGGGTCCACAAGAATCTGGTCTGGTGACATATGCCGGACTTTCCTTCATTCAGAGAAAAGGACAATATGTTTCGAGCCAATTCGGACTGCGGTGTGGTTGTGGGTATTGGATCCGCGCTGGTGGATATTCTGGTGCATGAAGCGGAGGATTTTGTCGAAAAGGCGGGAGCTGTAAAAGGCGGCATGGCCTATGTGGATAACCGCGTCATCGATGACATCCTCATGCGGGTATCGAAAGCGCCCTTTTTCGTTTCCGGGGGATCGGCCTGCAATACGGTGATCGGCGTCGGGCGACTCGGAGGCCGGGCCCGCTTTGTGGGAAAGAGCGGGAATGGAAATCTGGCCGGTCTTTTTGAGTCGGACCTCAAAAACAACAATGTTGAGCCCCTTCTTTTCAAATCGACCGCTCTCACCGGGAGGGTACTTTCCATCATCACGCCGGATGCCCAACGGTCCATGCTGACCTATCTGGGGGCATCGGCCGAGGCCGCTCCTTCGGATATCACGACGGCATGCTTCAACGACGCGGCGGTCGTCCACGTCGAAGGGTACCTGCTGTTCAACAAAGCGCTCATCCTGTCGGCCCTGGACACAGCGAAACAGGTGGGCGCACGAATATCCCTGGATCTGGCCAGCTTTACCGTCGTCAGGGAATCGAAGGCTTTTTTGGCGGATATCGTGAAACAGTATGTCGATATTCTGATTGCCAACGAAGATGAAGCTCAGGCGTTTACGGGTTACACGGATGAAAAGGACGCGGTCAAATCCCTGGCCCAGAACTGTGATATTGCCGTTTTGAAACTGGGGGAACGGGGCAGTCTGATCGCTCATGACGGCGACATTCTGGAGATTGCTCCCAGGCTTGACGCGCCGGCGGTGGATACCACCGGAGCCGGCGACCTCTGGGCATCAGGGTTTCTGTATGGTCTGGTCAACGGGCTGCCTCTGGAGAAAAGCGGTGAACTGGGATCGCTGTGCGGCTACGAGGTTTGTCGGGTCATCGGCGCCAAAATTTCCGATGAAGGTTGGCAGAGAATAAAGGCCGCCATGGGGAGCGAATTTTCAGTTGACCTTTTTCCGACGGATATTTCCGGAAAAGGGATCTCGGATCCGCCTGAGGCGTTTTGTCACCCTTGAAAAGGGAACTCGACTTTCGACGACTTTCATAGGCCGGTGCCGGTCACCATCATGAAAGTCGAAAATTGAGATGGGAATACGTATTTCTTTTTTGAACGGATGCGAATGAGGAGGATGGATGGCAAAAAAGGCCAAGAATCGGAAGGAGCTGCTCAAAAAACCCGATGAATTTCTCACTTTTTCGGGAAAACTCCTGGCGACGATCATCAAATACAAGGTTTACGCCGTCAGCGGACTGATACTCCTCCTGGCTGTTGTCATGCTCATATCGGGCATCAATTACATGGGCAATCGGGCCGAAAACCAGGCGTTCGTTCTGCTGGAAAAAGGGATGGCGGATTACGACAGGATTCTTGCCGACGACGGGCCGGAAAAGGCCTATCAGGTCGCAAAAAATCAGTTTCAGCCGTTGTTCGAAGAATACGCCCAAAAGGATGCCGGCCGGTTGGCTCGTATCGTGTATGCCGGCATGGCCTACGACGCCGGTGATTTCGACACCGCCATCACACTTTACCAGGGAGCGCTCGATGATATCGGCGCCTATCCGGGATTGAAACCGTTTATCCTCGGCGGATTGGGACGGACATATCTTGCCCAAAAGGCGTATGCGTCGGCAGCTCGACAATTTGAAACCATTATCCAGGGGAGCGATCCCGTACTGAAAGAGGATGCATATCTGAATCTTGGGTTGATCTATGACCGGATGGGAAAAACGGAGAAGCGATCGGAGATTTTAAGTCGATTTATAGCGGAATATCCCGATTCGACCTTTGTCGGCATGGTAAAGGAAAAGCTGGCCAACAGCTGATTTCCGATGAAAAAGCCGTGGCCCGATTCCCGGAAGTCTTCGGGATCGGGCTATTTTTTTGTGCCGACGTCCAGGTTGTACTTCTTGATCTTTTGATTCAGACCGCTTTTTCCGATACCGAGCATTTTTGCCGCATGCGCCTGGACGTTGTTTGAGAGCATCAGCGCCCGGCTGATCAAGGCTTTCTCGATATCGGCCAGGGTTTCGGCCAGATTTGCGTTGGTGGGAATATCGTTGATTTTCAGGGTGCTGTAAGCATTGGTCTGGAAGCTTCTGGGCAGATCGGATACACGGATCGTGTCTCCCGGACAAAGGATCATCGCCCTTTCGATGACGTTTTCAAGCTCCCGGATATTGCCGGGCCAATGGTATTCATAAAAAAGGCGCTCCACCTCCTGGTCGATTCCCTTGATCGGGATATCCACATTTCTCTCGTCGGCGTACTTGTCGATAAAATGTTGAACCAGCAAGCGGATGTCTTCGGTCCGCTCCCTCAGGGGAGGGAGCGTCAAGTGAAGCACGTTCAGGCGGTAAAAAAGGTCCTCACGAAAATTCCCCTTGGCGACCTCTTGTTTAAGCTGTTTGTTGGTGGCGGCGATGATGCGGATATCCGCAACGATGGGCTTGATGCCGCCGACCCTTTCGAAGGACTTCTCCTGAAGCACCCGGAGCAGTTTGACCTGAAGGCTATGGGAGAGCTCGCCGATTTCGTCCAGGAAGATCGTTCCCCGGTCCGCGAGTTCGAACCTTCCCTTCTTCATCGACATGGCCCCGGTAAAAGCGCCTTTTTCATGCCCGAAAAGTTCGCTCTCCAGAAGGCTTTCAGAGAGTGCGGAACAATTGACGGGAATGAAGGGTTCGTTTCGCCGCGGGCTGTTGAAATGAATGGATTTCGCCACCAATTCCTTTCCCGTGCCGTTCTCTCCTTCAATCAAAACCGTGGCCGTGGCCGGCGCGATTTTTTCAATCGTCGCGAAGACGGCCTGCATCGACTTGCTTTTGCCGATAATGTTTCCAAAGCGATAGCGGGATTCGATGCTGTTCCTCAAATGCCTGTTTTCTTTGACGATCCGGAACATCTCAATGGCCTTGTTGACATAGATAATCAGGTTCTCGTTTTCAAAAGGCTTGAGAATGTAATTATAGGCCCCCTTCTGCATGGCTTCGACCGCTTTTTCAACAGTCCCGTAAGCGGTCATCATGATGACCGGCAGATCCGGATCCTTCTCCTTGATGCTTTCGAGCAGTTCAATGCCGTCCATCCCAGGCATCTTCATGTCCGTGATCACGAGGTCGATGTCCGCATTCTCCAATATGTTGACGGCGTCGTTGCCGCTGTTGGCGGTAAGGGTTTCAAAGCCCTCTTCTTCCAGGATTGCGCTCAGAATGAGGGTATAGTTTTTTTCGTCGTCGACGATCAGAATCGTTTCCATGTTACATAGCCCTGTTGACCGGCAGCTGGATAGTGACCTGGGCCCCATAGATCGGTCGGTTTTCGATGTGGATGCTCCCATTGTGGGCTTCGATGATATTTTTCACGATGCCGAGTCCAAGCCCTGTGCCGGTCTCCTTGGTGGTAAAGAAGGGATCCCAGATTTTTTCCAGGATCTCCTGAGGTATGCCCTTGCCCTTGTCTTTAAAGATGATGTTTACCGTTTCGCCGGCGGATTCGATATCGACATGAATTTCACCGCCGCCGGGCATGGCCTGCATGGAATTGATCAAGATGTTCAGAAAAACCTGATATATCATGCCTGAATCCGCCTGAATGGGCGGGATATCGCCATTGTATCGCTTTTTAATGATATAGCCCTGAGCCTCGAGCTCCGGGTCCAGAAAGGTGATGTTTTTCTCGAGAATCTCATCGACCCTGCAGGGGGCGAAATTGGGGGGATGGGGTTTTGCGTAATTGAGGAAGTCCGTGATGATGCTGTTGAGGCGATTGGCCTCTTCGACGATAACGTCGGGGATGGTGTTCATGGGGGCGGTTTTGTCCATTTTCTTCTTCAGCAATTCGGCGGAACTTCGAATGATGCCCAAAGGGTTTCTGATTTCATGGGAAATTCCCGCAACCATTTCACCAAGGGAAGACAGGCGTTCCGCACGACTCAGTTGTTCCTTCAGCCGTATTCTTTCGAGCGTGCGCTGCTGGATGATCCCTTCCCCCTTTTTGACGACGAAAATCAGGATCACGAGCAGAATCATCATCACCACGGCACAGGAGATGATGATACGGATCTGGAATCGGAAGATGGTTTTATAGTCCTCTGAAAGATCCTGAACGATTTCGACGACGCCGAGAATTTCGCCGGATATGGGGGTCAGAGGCCGGGCCTCCCGTAACGGCGCAAAGGTAATCACCTGGATCTTCTGGGGCATTCCCAACAGTTTTTCCCAGAAATTTCCTTCTTGAACCAGTTTGAAGGTGTATTGACCGTTCAGGGCCTTCAGGTATCCCTCTCCCCCCAGATCTTTTTTCCCTACCAGATCCGGATCAAAGCTGTAGGATATGATGTTCTTTTGGGTGTCATAAAGATTGACGAGATCCACCTTGAAGCTGTGAAAGGTGTTTCTGACGACTTTGTCCATCAGGTGAAACTGCTTTTTATCGCTGAGCTGGATTTTTCCGAAAAGGTAAAATACAGGCACCTGGAACTGCGTGTATATCTGATGGTTAAGATTTTCAATGAGTAGACGGGCATAATCCTGGCTTTTCTTGAACTGAAGCGTCCTTGCCCAGTGTATGTTCAGAAAGCAGAGAATCACCGTTCCCAGAAAGATGGCAATCAGACTCGTAAATGTAAAGTATTTTACAAGACGAAACGGTTTCGATTTTTCTTCAAAAGACCTTGGCGCCATCAATTGTCACATGTCCGTTGGAATCAATGTGTTCACAGGCCGTATCTTTCCGGTCACCATCATGAACGTCGAATGTTGAACTGTTGATTCATTGCGTTTTAACACCATGATGGTTGACCTGGGTGCCGGAAAATAGGATCCGGAGCAATTGTTTTGGATCGGGAATGTGTTTTTTATTGACATAGCCTTATAATAATTGTTATAAAATTTTATCGGAGAAAATCATTCGTCCGAATGACCGCGGCTCATTGGCGTCCGTCCCCTGGGCATCTCCCGAACCGATTTCCTCCCAGACCTGAAGCGCATATCGTTTCGGGGGATATTGGGGTTTACCGTTCAGTTGTTGACCGGGTTGACGGATGTCTGTCAACTGCCGAGCCATCGTCCGGAGAACAACCCTAATTGATATGCGTTGATATTTCAACAAGGATTTGTTTGTTTCAACAGCATCGACCGAAACGTGAATTCCCCTTGAGGGCTTCATTGAATGAATCACGAAATAACTTTTAGAATAGGGTAACAATGTGTCCGATGCTGTTCCTTTGACGACATGCTTCCTGCAACGGGCGGATATTGATTCACCCAAACGGCAACAGAGAGTTTGATTATGTTATTTGGGAAAAAGAAGAACATCATCGGCATCGATATCGGCTCCCGAACCATCAAGGTTGCAGAGGTCGAAGAAAATAAAAAGGGACGGACGATCAGAAAATTCGGCATGATCGATATCGCACCGGGTCTGATCGAGGAGGGCGCCGTCAAAAATCCGCAAGCTGTCGCCTATCTCATCCGTCAGTTGTTCAATTCTCAGAAAATCAAGGCAAACAACGTTGCCGTCTCCATTGGAGGGTATTCCACCATTGTCAAGAACATCAGTGTTCCGGTCATGGACGAGGCGCAGCTGCAGGAGATGATCCAATTCGAAGCCGAACAGTATATCCCTTTCGACATCAACGATGTCAATCTCGATTTTCAGATTATCGGAGAAAACGACATAAATCCCAATCAGATGAATGTTCTTCTGGTGGCGGCCAAAAAGGAGATGATAAACGATTACGTCAATCTGGTTCAGATGGCCGGCCTCAACCCCTGTATCATCGATGTCGATGCCTTCGCCCTCCAAAATATATATGAAATAAACTATGAAGATAATGGGGAAAATGTTGCGCTGATCGATATCGGGGCCAACAAGACAACACTCAATATCCTCAAGGAAAATTTCTCGGTTTTCATGAGAGACGTTTCCATGGGATGCCGGCAGATCAGTACTAAAATCATTTCTCTCGCCGACTGCACCCTGGAGGAGGCGGAAGGGATGTATCACAATGAAGAGACAGACAAGATTCCCGACAAGGAGATCATAGAGATCGTTTCATCGGTCGTCACCTCGTGGTGTACTGAAATCGGTCGCGCGCTCGATTTTTTTTATTCCACCTATCCCGGGGATCAGATCCCCAGGATCATTCTGAGCGGCGGTGGCGCAAAAATAAAGAAGTTCAGGGATCTTCTCGCCGCGGAAACCTCTTCCGAGGTTGAGATTATTCAACCTTTCAAGAAATTTTCCATCAGCGGCGATTTCGACCCTTCCTATCTTGAGCAGGTTGCCCCGCAGGCCGCCATCAGCCTTGGATTGGCCATCAGAAAGATTGACGACAAATGATACGGATTAATCTACTCCCATTCCGAAACGCACGGCAGAAGGAAGATATTAGAAAGCAAATGTCTGTTTTCCTGCTTTTGATTCTTTTCCTTCTCATCCCCCTCTTCTGGTACAACAGCCGATTGAGCGGGAAGATCGAGGCCCTGGACAGCCAGATTGACTATACCCGAAAGGATATCGTCAAGTACAAAAAAATTGCCATGGAATCTGAAGCTATCCAAAAGAAAATCGACGTATTGAAGACCAAACTCAAGATTATCGACAATCTTGAAAAAAGCCGGAAAACAGCTTTTCTCATTATGGATACGATGACGGATACGGTTGTCGAAAAGAAGATGTGGTTCAGTCGTCTCGAGGCCA
Organism: Desulfococcus sp.; assembly: GCF_050178255.1. Lineage (NCBI taxonomy): Bacteria > Pseudomonadati > Thermodesulfobacteriota > Desulfobacteria > Desulfobacterales > Desulfococcaceae > Desulfococcus > Desulfococcus sp. Next base: position 18,147 of record NZ_JBFXGG010000039.1, read on the forward strand.
TGGAAAAGGAAGTCCTGCCGCCAACACCCCGAAATACCAAAAGAGGCAGACAAAAAAGCAAAAAAAATCAGGCAGAGGCTCCCGTCGTCGAGGTCAACAGTCCGGAAATCGATATCAAGATCGACGGCATCGCTCTTGACAACCAGACAGTGGCGGACTTCATGACACGGCTTGAGAATGCCGATATATTCACGGATATCCGGTTAATCAATCTCAGCCTGGAAAACTTCAAACAGGGAAAAGATCAGGAAGATATCAACCTGAGGAATTTTCAGGTCTACTGCAAAGGGATTCCCGAAAAAGCGGAGGCGAAGAAAGATCCGTCATGAACAGGATAAGCCCCCCATCAACGGCATTTTTAGACCCATATCTCGAAAAGATCGGCAGATTATCAAAATTCCAACGGATTCTGATCTGCGTGGCGACGCTGGTCTTCATCATCGCTCCGGTCGTCTATTTCCTCTACATTCCCAAGCATGAGCAGATTGGCATCCTGGAGGACGAATATGAATCCCTCTCCAGGGAATTGCGCCAATATCAAAAAAAGGCCAAATCGTTAAAAAAATACAGAGCCGAGGCAAAGGCGATCGAGGCGGACTTCGAGAAAGCCCGGCAGGCGCTTCCCGAGAACGAAGAGATTCCATCCTTGCTGAAGAACATATCCCGTGCGGGTCAGGATGCCGGATTGGAATTTTTTCAATTCAGGCCCGAAAGAGAGAGCACCGTCGGATTTTATGCCCGGATTCCCGTCTCCATGAAATTCAAGGGCTCCTATCATGAAGTCCTGGATTTCTTTTACAGAGTCTCAAAACTCTCTCGTATCGTCAACATCAAGGACATCAGGATGAGTTCCACCAAACTCCGCAAGCAAAAAGGAGAAAACGATTGGGAGCAGCTGGACGTCTCCTGCACCTCCCTGACCTACAAATTTGTAGATAAAACCCCTCAAGCCGCTACCGAAACCCGCAAACCATAATTGAGAGCCATGTATAAGTATGCCGCCCCGATCATCTGTTTTTTCGTCCTTTTCTGCAACGGATGCGAAGAGAACGCTGCGCCGCCGCCTGAACCGAAAGTCGTGCATAAAAAGATCGATCAGAAGCCCGTGGTCAAACCGTCGACGGGGAAGTCGATCCCCCCGGGGTCCCGGAAAGACGAAACGGATTCCCGGGTTCGAAAGATCGATGGTCCGTTGATGAAAGGCGACAATGCCGCCCGGAATGCAGCCGATCCAACTGGGATTGACGAGGCGCCGGAGAAAATCGATGTCACGGCGACCGTGATCGAGCGTATCGGTATGGATGATCATCCCCTGAATGAGCAGTCGCTTCATGATATTCTGAATCTGGTGGACAAAACGGCGAAGAAAACCCTTGCGCACCCCTCCGGCTACAGCGCTGAAAACAAGATCGATCCCTTTGAACCGTTGATCAAGCCCAAACCGGTCGAAAAGCCCAAACCGCCTGCAACCCGGAAAAAACCGGTCGTTCCGACGCGCCGGTTGACCCCCTTGGAAAAGATGGATCTCAATCAATTGAAACTGGTGGGCATTGTTCGGGCCGACAGCGGCAACAAGGCCCTCATCGAGGATTCGACGGGAAAGGGGTATATCGTCGTCCATGGAACCTGCATGGGGATTCACTCCGGCAAGGTGGTGGATATCCTTAAAGATCGAGTTGTCGTGGAAGAGGAAGACAAGGACTTGTCGGGGAACGTGAGGATCCACAAAAGAGAATTGAAATTTCAAAGGCCTTCCGGAGATGACCAATATGAAATGTAACCCGCGGAAAATTACGCCCATCGGATCGCTGTTTCTCTCATTTCTGGTGTTGATGTGCATTGGGCACGGTACGGTCGTCGCCGAAACCGGCATGTCGATGGATGTACCTCCCATTGACGACTCCCGGATAGAAGGCGTGAAAGCGCGTCGTTTCCCTTCGGCAACCCAACTGGAGTCCGTTTATGCCGCTCGACAGGGAAAGGGCCTGAAGGTGTTTGTCGGCGCCGACGGCATGATCGCGGATTATAAGGCGTTTACCGTCGACGATCCACCCCGGATCGTGTTTGATCTCTTTCATATCAAGAGCCCGTACGATCAGGAAAAGGTTATTCCCGTCGACACCGAGTGGGTCCAACGGATACGATACGCCGGTGAAACGGACAAGGTCAGGATCATTCTTGAAACAAATCAGCGTCATTTGATCGAATACAAAGCCGATCCGGTTGAAAACGGTTTGTTGATCCAGGTGGGCGCCGGGGCGGATCAGTTGACGATGAATCCGGTTGCTGCGGCACCTGTCCAAAAGACGACAGATGTCAAACTTGCCGGGATTACCCGGATCGACTTTATTGGCGCGGAGACCGGAGAATCCGTTCTCGTGGTGGAAACGACACGTCCCGTGAAGTATGAAACCCAGGCGGCCGGAGACAATCGGTTGACACTGCAACTCTTCAATACCAGATTGCCGGACCATCGAAAGCGTCCTCTCATTACGGACCGTTTCAAAAGCGCCGTGGATGAAATTACGCCGAAAACACAGGCGTCAAACCCAAATACGGCTCTTTTTGATATCAAGCTCAGGGAAGCCGTACCCTATTCCATTGAGCAGGAGGGGAACGCCCTGGAAATACGTTTCGATGCATCCGTCGTGCCGCCCAGGCCACTGGCCGGTATCGCGGCCGCTGAGAAAAAACAGCTCCCTCCTCCGACATCCGGGATAATTGCTGATAAAATGGATAAACCAAAAGGGATGGAACCGATCAAAACGGCTGCGGCACCGCTGCCGGAGCCTATGCCGTCGTCGGTGCCCGATCTGGATCTTGAAGAGGATCTTGGCGTCATTGATGATCTTCCCGTTTATACCGGCGAGAGGATCGCCCTCGATTTCTACGAGACGGACATTAAAAATGTATTCAGGATCCTGAGGGAGGTCAGCGCCAGAAATTTCGCCATCGACAAGGACGTCACCGGCAAGGTGACGCTTACCCTGGCCGAGCCCGTGCCCTGGGACCAGATACTGGATCTCATATTGAAAATGAACAAGCTGGGCAAGACGGTGGAGGGCAACATCATCCGCATCGCTACCCGGGCAACCCTGGCCGAGGAGGCCCAACTTCGGCGGGAGTCGCGAGCCGCGGAACTGGCGGCGCGGGATCAGCAACAGCAGCTGGAACCCCTTTTTACCGAATACTTGCCCGTGAACTATTCCAACGCCGGTAAGGAGATACGGCCGCATATCGAGAAGATGCTGACACTGGATCGGGGTAATGTCAGCGTGGATGAGCGGACCAATATGATCATCATCACGGATACCGCCGAAAAGATCAAAAAGGCCAGGGAGTTGATCAGCAAGCTCGATCGGGTGACGCCACAGGTCATTATCGAAGGCCGTGTCGTCGAGGCCAGCACCAATTTCACGAAGGAGATCGGGACCACCTGGCAGGCGGGGATCGGCGTCCAGCAGGTCGGTACGGGCGTGACGCAGGAGCCTGACGACAGCGCCGTCAACATCGGCGGCGCCACCGACACCGTCACCGACACCGTCAACGATCGGGTCGGTGTCGGCCCCCAGAAAGGATACAATGATCTGGGCGGTACCTACGGCTACAACATGGCCGTGGATTTTCCCATCGCCGCCTCCGACTACGGCAGCATCGGGTTCAATTTCATGCGGATCGCCGGAACGCCGTTCCTTTTGAACGCCAAGCTGCATGCCATGGAGTCTCAGGGCGAAGCCAAGATCGTTTCCGCACCCAAGGTCGTGACGCTCGACAACAAGACGGCGCTGATCAAACAGGGGGTGGACTATCCATATCAGAGCGTGGATGATGAAGGAAATCCGAAGACCGAGTTCAAAAGCATCGACCTGAAACTCGAGGTCACGCCCCACGTGACCCCGGACAACCGAATCAACATGGTCATCAGCATCACCAAAAACGATCTGGGGGAAGTGATTGCCGGGGAGCAGTCGTTTACGACCAAGGAGGCCAGAACCGAACTCCTGGTCAACGACGGAGACACCGTGGTCATCGGCGGCATCATCAAGACGGCGAGCCGCCAGAACATGGAAGGGGTTCCCTATCTGAACAGGGTGCCCATCCTGGGATGGCTCTTCAAGGCCGAGGGCTCCGACGACCAGAAAGAGGAGCTTCTGATTTTCATCACCCCCCGGATCATTCAGCTTGAACAGCGGCTGGTTCAGTTCTAACCCGGCTTACCATAGCGAACCGTCGATAGGAAGGGTATTTCCATGATGAGAAACGGCAGTAAAATGATCTTTTGGTTTCTGGTGACAGGTTTTCTGGTGATCAGCATTATCGGTTGCGGCTCCTCGGGCGGCATGAATGATGACGAATCATCTGAAATCAATCCATCCGAAACCAATCCAATATTTTCAGGCACGCTCTCTTTGCGCGCGAGTCGGTATACGATTGAATCCGATAATGAAGGATACAGCGTCGTGACGGCAACCCTCGTTAACGGCAACAACTCCCCGGCCGTTGATACGGTGGTTTCTTTCTCCACCGATGGCGGAATGATCGTGGCGGATCAAACAGATGAAGCGCCGCCGACAGCCTCGGATGAACCCCCTGCGGACGCGTTTGATCCGTCCGAAGTGCGGACGGACGCATTGGGCAGGGCATCGATCCGACTGATGTCCGGACCCGATCGAAGCAACCGAATTATTACCGTCACCGCAACGGCGAACGGCAACGCTTCTAAATCCGTTCCCATTCAAGTGACGGGGACAGCCATCTGGCTCGACAACGACAATACCAGCCTCGATATCGAAGGGACCAAAACGGCCAATCTTCTCATCACGGTTCAGGATGCCGAGGCCTTCCCCATCAACGATGCCGAGGTCAATGTCAGTGTTGAACCCGAGGGCAGTCTCACCTGGTCTCCATCCTCGGGTCTCAGGACCGACGTGAACGGCAGGTTGGTATTGGAGATTACCGGTCGTCAGGCGACCGAGGAAGCTGTTCTGCGGATCGAAGCCTCCGGCGACGTCAAAACGCAGAGTTATCTCGTCTATAACAACGCTGATTTTTTCACCATCACTTCCCCGGCGGAGGATCCTTCCTCCTGGCCGACCGGGCGAGACCTGGTCGTGACGGTCCGGGCGCCCCGGCAGAACACCGTCAGGCTTGTCACCAGCTTTGGTCAGTGGCGCGGGAGCACCGCCATCGGCCGGAAGTTGATTGACGTCCCGGTGGATCCCGTTCAGAAGACGGTCACCGCCGTCCTCTCATCGGCGGAAGCCGGCATTGCCACCATCCAGGTGTTCGATCTCAACCGGCCGTCGGTCTCCGATACGATCCAGGTAGCCTTCTCATCGCCTTCCGGTGAAGCCTGCCGGATTTCGCTTCAAGCCAGTGCGACGGTTATGGCGCCGAGCCTCGGCACCGTCGCCAATTCCGTGGAGTTGACGGCGAAAGTCAGAAGTCGTTTTGACCAGGCCGTGGGCAACGTCCCCGTAATGTTCTTCCTTGACGGGCTGACCACGACGGGCGGCGGAGAACGTCTGTCGCCGGCCATCGCTTATACCGACAGTCAGGGATTTGCCCGGTCGACCTTCTTTTCCGGCACCCTGAGCTCCTACGCCGAAGGGGTCAAAGTGACCGCTGCGATACTCGACGCTGACGGCGCCGGGGATATCTGCAATTTGAGCAGCAGCCTCCGGATCGTCATCGGCGGGACGGCGGGATCGATTTCCATCGGCCAGAGCACCGAGATAGAATCCATCAACGGCAATACCGCTTACAGACTGCCCATGTCGGTGCTGGTGTCCGATGCCGGCGGGAATCCCATGCCCAACACCACCGTTACCCTGAAGCTGTGGTCGACGCGGTATGCCACTGGTTATCGGGGCGGGCGCCCGGACTGTCCTGTCATCTACACGGATATTTTTGAAAATGAGGACGTCAATCGAAACCTGATGTGCGATTATTGCGCGCCCTGTCCGGCCGATCAAAGCGAAAAGCATCCGCTGAACGAAGACCTCAACGGCGATTGTGAGCTGACGCCCTCGAGCAGCGCCGCGGGCGCCCTGCCGTCCACGATTCGTACGGACGAGGATGGCCTCGCCGGTTTTTCTCTGGTTTATCTCAAGGAAAATGCCGCGTGGCTGGAGGACGAGGTGGTCGCCACCGCCGTTGTCTATGGTACGGAGATCCGGGCAACCTTGACCTTCTGGCTGCCGATACTGGAGGGGGACAGCTGCAACCTGCCCGGTGAATCCCCTTTCAACCGGACCGAACTCGGTGAAATCGTGTTCAGCGCCGATCCTGAAAACGTGGTGGGAGGCGGTGTCGGCGCAAGCCCTGTTTCCGCCGCGGTGAAGGAGATCAATTCGGGTATTGTGGACGGACCGGAAAATTTCTCCTCTGCAAGCGTCGGGGTTTTAGGCAGCTTCGAAGCGGTCTGCGATGACGCACCGAACGGCGCCGGCCGGGGCCGTTCGGCTGTAATGCCGGCCGGATGAGATCGGGATTCGGTTAACTGATACCATTGCGGCAGCCTTCTTCAGGGTTGCCGCTTGTTTATGCGGCGGGCGATTTTTCGGACCTCGGCCAGGATTTCTTCCAGGTCCAGCGTCAGGATGCGACCGTCGGCCATGATCACCTTGCCGGCCACGACGACCGTCCTCACATCCGAAGCCTTGGCGGTGTATACGATTTGGGAAGCGGGGTGATAGAGGGGCGTCATGTGGGGTTTTCCGGTGTCGATAATGATGACGTCGGCCTGACTTCCGATCTCAAGGGTGCCGACGACACCTCCCAGACCGATGGCCCGGGCGCCCATCGCGGTTGCCATGCGAATGACCGTTCGGGCGTCCATCACTGTGGGGTCGAGGGTGTTGACCTTGTGAAGCTTGGCCGCGGTGTCCATCTCCTGGAAGAGGTCCAGGTTGTTGTTGCTGGCACATCCATCCGTTCCCAGGCCCACCGGAATTCCCGCGGCCAGGAACTTCTCCACCGGCGCGATGCCCGAGGCCAGCTTCATGTTGCTCTCCGGATTGTGGGAGATCACAGCCCCTCCGGCGGAGATCCGCCGAATATCCGTTTCATCGGTCCAGACGGCATGGACCAAGAGGGTTCCGGCATCCAGCAGACCAAGCCCGTCCAGGTATCGGATGGGCGTAACGCCGTGCTCCCTGAGGAACAGATCCCGTTCGGTCCGGGTTTCGGCGGCGTGGATCTGAAACAGAATTCCCTGGGATCGGGCAAGGGCTTTCGCCTTTGTCAACGTCTCCCTGGAGCAGGTGTAAGGGGAATGGCAGAACACCGCCGGCGTGATGAGCGGATCGGCATTTCGCCAGGTCTCCACAAAGCGGGCGGCGTGTGCGATGTTCCGGGCCGGATCCGGCACCCCGGGAGCCGGATAATCGATGACGCCCTGTCCCAGCACCGCCCGCATACCGGACAGTTGAACGGCTCGGGCGACGGAATTCTCAAGAAAATAACCGTCGCAGCAGGTGGTGGTGCCTGAGAGGATCATTTCCGCACAAGCCAGCTGCGTGGCCCGGAACACCGTTTCGGGATGAACATGTGCCGCTTCCGCAGGGAAAATAGTCTCCTTCAGCCATTCCATGAGGGGGCGGTCGTCCGCGAGCCCCCGGAACATTGACATGGGCAGATGGGTGTGCGTGTTCACAAGGCCGGGCATGACGATGCCGCCCCCGGCGTCGATGGTTGCTTTTGCGGGCGGCGGCTGTTCGCCGGGCTCATGGACCGAGATAGCGGCGATGCGGCCGTTTTGGATGCAGAGCGTGCCCTGCCGGACAATATCGAAATCGTCATTGACGGTAAGGATGGTGCCGTTGTGGATGACCAGGTCGAAAACAGTATCGGATGCCATGAAGATTCTCCTCGCGAGCCTGAGGGTGGTGACGATGAACTCCCGCATCAGCATAGCAATCTTCTGTTGGAAAAGCCATGAAAACGCGGAAATCCTTTCAGGACGATGTGTCGTTTTCCGTTGAATACGGGCTGCATCCGTCTTCTTCCAGGTTTGGACGACCGGGCGGAGCGCCTTGACTTTTCGACATTCGGAACGATATTTCTGAATATGCCCGTCTCTTTTCGACTTCTCGAAATCTTCAGCCGGAAAGGAGTTCAAGATATGGCCTATACATGTAAAACATGCGGTGCCGTGGCCAAAGCGCCCGGTCATCTCTGCAATCCCTGTGACGATAAGAAGAAGTGCAGCTTCTGCGGGGCCCCCCAGGTCGACGCGAACCACATCTGCAAAGACAAACTGGCCGCCATGAAGTATGTTTGCGACGGCTGCGGACGGGTGGCCATGGAAGAGGAACACCTGTGTAAACCCACGCCCATTTCCTGATCTTCGTCTGAATCCATCCGCGAGGATCCATCGGAGCGCTGAAGGGCGCAACGCTTCCTTGAAGGCCGGATCGCTCGTTGATCCGGCCCACACCGATACATACCGTCGTCATTGATCGCACTTGGGTTCCAGGTGTTGAATCCGGAACTCGGATCCGGTATCTTTCAGTTTGACGGCCTGGTCTCCCTTGCCGGTCCGCCTCGAAAAATTCGGGAGGCCCGGCTTTATCGAAAGCATGAAAGGATAAGGCGATGCTTTGGGTATCTTACGGAAAATTTTCCAGGGAAGGTGTTCAGGGGTTGCTCGCCAATCCCCAGAACCGCGCCGGAGCCATCGAAAAGCTCATGGCGGCCTACGAAGGCAAACTCGTCAGCTACCACCTCCTCCTGAACGGCGACATCGATTTTTTCATCGTGTCCGATATCCCGGAGGAGAAGGCGGCGGATCTGGGATTGGTCAATGCCCTCCTCGTGAGGGGATCCGGCGCCGTTGAAACGATCACGACGGTCCCGGCCTGTCGGGCCGATGAGGCCGTCTCTCTGATGCGTCGCGCCCGGGATATGGCGTCCCGGCAGGCCTATAAATCCCCTGCCGGGCATGACTATTTTCCCCGGGAGGGGACCCGAGGTTGATTGGGAAAGTTTTCAATGCCGGATCCATCCCTTGCCGATCCGATTCCCAATTGACTTGGATGCTTTGGAATAGTAAGGGTTCTGTGGCCCCAGCGGCCAAATGAATCGGTTCGTCAGAGAGGTCTGCCTGTGAAAAAAGCCAAATCGAAGGTGACGACCCGCCGGTGCCGGATCAGCGATATTCCCGAGTTGATCGAATGCAGCCGGCAGATCTATGCCGACTACCCACCGGAATACACCCTTACCGAACGACATTACGAGATGCAGCTCAACGCATTTCCCGACGGCCAGTTCGTGGCCGTAGCCGACGGTCGGATCGTGGGATATGCAACATCCGTCATCGTGAACATCGACGACGATTACTGGTACACCGTGGATGAGATATCGGGGGCCGGCACCTTCAGCACCCACAACCCCGACGGCGATACCCTTTACGGGGCGGACATCGGTGTCCATCCCGATTACCGGCGTCGCGGCGTCGCCATGCTGCTCTACAAGCGCCGGCTCGGTCTTTTAAAGCGGTACAACCTGAGGCGGATGATCGGCTACGGCCGGATTCCCGGATACAAGGATCACGCCGGCAGGATGACGGCGGAGCAATATGTCGAAAAGGTGATCCGCGGAGAACTCCGGGATCCGGCCCTCAACGCACATCTCAAGGTCGGCTACCGCGTGAAAAAGGTTCAGCTGGACGTCACCGTCGATTTTTCGAGCCTCAACTATTCGACCTATCTCGAGCTGATCAATCCCGATTTCGATATCGCCAAGAAGCGGATATCCTCGGCCTACGCTGCAAGACACAAGGCTCGCCAGATCAGGGTCTGTGCCGCCCAATACCGCTTCCGGCAGATCGATGGATGGGACGACCTGGAAAACAGCGTCGAGTTTTTCGTCAACACCGCCGACGAGTATCACTGCCATTTTCTGCTTTTTCCAGAATACCTGACATACCAGCTTTTCAGCTATCTGGAGGGCACGGACATGAGGGTCATGGTCCGGGAGCTGGCGGGCCTGACCGATCGATATGTCGAAATGTTCCGGCGGGTCGCACGGAAGTATAACATCTACATCATCGGCGGCTCCCATCCCGTGATGCGGGACGGCGGAATCTACAATACGGCCCACCTCTTTACCCCGACGGGCAATGTCTACACCCAGGAGAAGCTCCACATCACGCCCGCCGAACGCTCGGCGGGGGAAATCCTGCCCGGCGATCACATTCGAATCTTCAATACGCCGCTGGCCAGGATTGCGATCCAGATCTGCTACGATATCGAATTTCCCGAAGTATCCCGCCTGCTGACCCTGGCCGGCGTGGAAGTGCTCTTCGTTCCGTTCTACACCCAGGAGAAGAAGGCCTATTACCGCGTGCGTCACTGCGCCCAGGCCCGGGCCGTGGAGAACTTCATTTACGTGGTCATGACGGGAAGCGTCGGCAACATGCGCACCGGCATTGGATCCCTCATGAGCTACAGCCAGGCCGCCATCCTGACGCCCAGCGATTTTTCGTTTCCCGAGAAGGGCGTCGGCGGCGAGGCGGATCCCAACGTCGAGGCGGTGGTGGTATCGGAGCTGGTTCTCTCCTCCCTTGCCCAACAGCGGCATGTGGCCACCGTCCGACCCCTTCACGACCGGCGTCCGGATCTTTACGAGCTCACGGCCCGAAGCCGGATCGAGATCATCAAAACGGAGTGAAGTCGTTCGCGGGCCGATAGGAATTTGTTCACCGGATCCATAAGGCTCCTGAAGGACAGAATCGCTGATTCACGGCTGTATCGTTTCTCCCTGCTTCCGGCCCGTTCCGGAGATCGACGGCGTCAGACCCGCCGCAAATGCCGTACCATAGCAGAGGATCGCGGCGCCGAACACCCATGTTCCCCCGCCATAGACGGCGATCGACATGCCCAGCACCGGGCCGATCATGGATCCGCAGCCGTTGAGACCCCATGCCCAGGGGACCGCGCGGGTGTCAGCCGTTTTCAGGGCGGAGACCGCCAGGGGAAACGGCAGCCCCATGGCCGTCGCCAGGGGCGAGATGAGAACCATGGCCAGGACCGTCCGAACCGCCGGATGCGCACCCATAAAAACCTTCAGCACGGGCGGGAGTGCGGTGATGTATACGACAAGAATGCCCGCCGTCAGCAGCGCCGCAAAGCCCGAGAATCGCAGCGTGCCGTCCCGTGACCGACGGGAGGTCATGCCGCCGCCCAGCCCTGCCATGGACAGAAACACCGCCAGGGTAACCGCCGTCGCCAACACGGGTTCGTTCAGAAACAGACGCAATTGTTCCATCACCGCGAATTCGGCAAGCATGAACCCCATCCCCAGCATGAATACCATGACGCCCGCTCGCCTGCGATCTTCTGTGGCCCTGAAACGGCGCAGCGGGAGCCATACGAAGAGAATGGAGATGACGATCCCCTGCAGGAGGGTCGCGGCGAGGACCGGCTCGGCAAATGAGAGCATCCCCAACGCACCGCTTTCCCGGAGAGAAAGGATCTCCATCAGCGTGGCGGGTTTGATGAAGTGTGAGAAATAGGGCCGGTTGTCGAAAACCGGAGAAACGTCGAATTTATACCGGGCC